>JAOARA010000449.1 GCA_025211115.1 Roseicyclus sp.
ATGTTGTCCCCCGGCCCCAGCAGGTCGAGGAAATCGCGCAGCGCGCCGGGGCGCTGGGGCAGGCGCAGGATGAAATACTTCTTCAGCCCCTGCCAGTTCTGTGCCCGTTCCTTGACCTCGGGCAGACGCTCGAAATCGAAGTTCCCGCCCGAGGTGACACAGACCACGGTCTGCCCCGCGATCTGGTCGCGCATCTCCTCCAGCACGTCGACCGACAGGGCCCCTGCGGGCTCCAGCACGATCCCCTCGATGTTCAGCATCTCCTGGATGGTGACGCAGATGCGGTTCTCGGGCGCGATCTTCACATCGACCGGTGCGACCCGGCGCAGCACCTCGAAGGTGCGGTCGCCGATCCGGGCCACGGCGGCCCCGTCGACGAACGTATCCGTGATCGGGATGGGCTGCGGCGCGCCGGTCTTGAGTGCCGCGGTCAGGCTGGCACCCCCCGCGGGCTCGACCAGCGTGACCTTGGTCTCGGCCCCGATGGCATCGAGGAACGAGATCATCCCCGCCGACAGCCCGCCACCGCCCACCGGCAGGATCAGCCGGTCGGGCGCGCGGCCCATCTCCTCGATCATCTCGACGGCGACCGAGGCCTGCCCCTCGATCACGTCCGCGTCGTCGAAGGGCGATAGGAAATGCGCGCCCCGCGCCTCGCAATCGGCCTTGGCCGCGGCAAGGGTCTGGTCGAAGAAATCACCCGTCAGCACGATCTCGACCGCATCGCCGCCGAAGGTCTTGGTCTTCATGATTTTCTGCTCGGGCGTGGTGACCGGCATGTAGATCCGGCCCCGCACCCCGAAATGCGCGCAGACAAAGGCCACGCCCTGCGCGTGGTTGCCCGCGCTGGCGCAAACGAAATCGCGCGCATCGGGATTGGCCGCCAGCACCTTGCGCATGGCATTGAACGCGCCGCGCAGCTTGTAGGAGCGGACCGGCGACAGGTCCTCGCGCTTCAGCCAGATGTCGGCGCCGAAGCGTTCGGACAGATGCACGTTCCGCTGCAGCGGCGTGGGGGGAAACAGGGCCCGCAGGTTGCGCGTCGCGGCCCAGGCGTTCTCGGCGAAATCACTCATGCCGCCCGGCCTGCCGCAAGCGCGCGGCGCTGTCCAGCCTCAGTTGAGCTGCCGCCCCTCGACGAGGTTGCCGTAAAGCGTGGTCATCAGCGCGAGATTGACCAGCAATTGCAGCCAGGAGACGAGGCCGTTGACGATCTGGCCCGGCACCGACAGCACACGCTGCACCTCCACCATGCCGAAGGTCTCGACCGGGACGGTCTGGCCGAAGACCACAAGGATCGCCTGCTGGATCACGCCCGCCACCAGCGCGATCACGATCAGCGGCAGCAGGATCTGGCTGGACACGGGCCGGGTCACGGCCCAGCTTTCGCCGATGGTCATCCGCTCGCCCAGCGCGGCGGCGGGCAGGACAAGGCCGATGCGCGTGGCCAGCCAGCTGACGCCGAAGACGAGGCCGATGCCGAAGAAAATGGCGACCGCGGGAGATTGCGTGGCGGACACCACGATGAGCATGAGGATCAGCGCCCCGAACATGGCAAGGATCAGGACAAGAGCCACCTTGAAGGCGCGCCCGAAATAGGACGCGATCCGGTCGCCGCGCCAGCGCGGGAAGAAACCGCCGTCGAACTCCTCGAGCAGGACATAGCGGTGCCAGGCGACCGCGGCCCAGCAATAGACCACGACGACCAGCACGATGAGCCCAAGGACACCGAGCACCGTGCCGCCGCCGGGGTTCTCGACGGTCCGGGGCGTGAAATCTCCGCCGATCAGGAGGACGAAGCCGATTAGGGGCAGAAGAAACAGCGGCAAGGTCAGCTGCGCCGCCTGCCGCAGGTTGCCGAAAACCTGCTGCACGACGTGCCGCAGCAACTGATACCCGTAATCCATCGCACCCTCCGCTCACCTTGCCCACGGATTGAAAACCCGGTATCGCCCACGCGGTCAACGAAAAACCCCGACGGAGTCTGCCCATGTCCGCGCCCAAGAAAGTGGTCCTTGCCTATTCCGGCGGCCTGGACACCTCGATCATCCTGAAATGGCTGCAGACGGAATACGGCTGCGAGGTCGTGACCTTCACCGCAGACCTCGGCCAGGGCGAAGAGCTGGAACCGGCGCGCGCCAAGGCCGAGATGCTGGGCATCAAGCCCGAGAACATCTTCATCGAGGATCTGCGCGAGGAATTCGTGCGCGACTTCGTCTTCCCGATGTTCCGCGCCAATGCACTGTATGAGGGCCTTTACCTGCTCGGCACCTCCATCGCGCGGCCGCTGATCTCCAAGCGGCTGGTCGAGATAGCGGCGATGACCGACGCCGATGCCGTCAGCCACGGCGCGACCGGCAAGGGCAATGACCAGGTGCGGTTCGAGCTGAGCGCCTATGCGCTGAACCCCGAGATCAAGGTGATCGCGCCCTGGCGCGAATGGGACCTGTCGAGCCGGACGAAGCTGCTGGAGTTTGCCGAGCAGAACCAGATCCCCATCGCCAAGGACAAGCGTGGCGAGGCGCCCTTCTCGGTCGATGCGAACCTCTTGCACACCTCCTCCGAAGGGAAGGTGCTGGAGAATCCGGGCGAGGAAGCGCCGGATTACGTCTACCAGCGCACGGTGCATCCCGAGGATGCGCCGGACGCGCCCGAGATGGTCGAGATCACCTTCGAAAAGGGCGATGCCGTCGCCATCAACGGCGAGGCTATGTCGCCCGCCACGATCCTGACCAAGCTCAACGAGCTGGGCGGCAAGCACGGGGTGGGCCGTCTGGACCTCGTGGAAAACCGCTTCGTCGGCATGAAGTCGCGCGGCATCTACGAGACGCCCGGCGGCACGATCCTGCTGGAAGCGCATCGCGGGATCGAACAGATCACGCTGGATTCGGGTGCGGGTCACCTGAAGGATTCGATCATGCCGCGCTACGCGGAACTGATCTACAACGGCTTCTGGTTCTCGCCCGAGCGCGAGATGCTGCAGGCCCTGATCGACAAGAGCCAGGAGCATGTCTCGGGCACCGTGCGCGTGAAGCTTTACAAGGGCTCGGCCCGCACGGTCGCGCGCTGGTCGGATCACTCGCTCTATTCCGAGGCGCATGTGACCTTCGAAGAGGACGCGGGCGCCTACGATCAGACCGACGCGCAGGGCTTCATCCAGCTCAACGCGCTGCGGCTGAAGCTTCTGGCGGCGCGGAACCGTCGGCTGAAGGGCTGACGCGCCGCGCGGTTGCGCGTGCTCGAACGGTCCGGTTCACACGCCGGACCGGCGGGCAAACCTGGCTTGGCCGGTGACGGCCGGGAAGCGTATCCCTGACATTGCGGCCCCGCCGAGAGGCAGGGGCGGCACCACCCGGCACCGCCCCCGAAGTCACGCCTTACTGCGCGGTGATGACGGTCATCACCAGGTTGCCGTCGATGCGGATCGGGCCGTCCTCGGTCGCGCCGAGGGTGTATTCGAAGCCGCCGGTCATCGTGCCGCCGTCCTCGCCATGCACCATGAGCATCAGCATCTCGCCGGGCTGCACGGCCTCCATCAGGATCGCGGCGACGTCGGTGTTCTCGCCCTCGCGCAGCGGGGCGTAACCCACGACGGGGCCGGGGGCCATGTCGGCATCCGTGCGATGCACGACCATCCAGCCGTTGGCTGGGGCGACGACGGACGCGGCGGTGACGGTGCCGCCCGAAACGCTCTGATCGGCGGCCTCGACCATCGGCGCCATCGCGTGACCGGCGGCAAGGGCCGCTCCGGCAGACAGGGCAAGGGCGGCGGTTGCGGTCAGAAAGCGGGTCATTGGATATCCTCCATGCGGTTGACGAGGGCCTTCCTTGGCCCTGCCCTCACAGTCACGGAGGAACCCGGCGGCAGGTTTCACCGCCGCCCCGATTTTCCTCAGAGCGCCGCGGCCAGCCGAGTGCCCTGGGCGATGGCGCGCTTGGCATCCAGTTCCGCGGCGACATCCGCGCCGCCGATGACGTGGCAGGCGATGCCCTCGGCCTGCAGCGCGTCGGCGAGGCTGCGCTCGACCTCCTGCCCGGTGCAGAGGACCACGGTGTCGACCTCGATCAGCGTGGGATTTTCCCGCGCCTCGCCGAAGCTGACATGCAGGCCCTGCGCGTCGATCTTCTCGTAATTGACGCCGGTCAGGGTCTTCACCCCCTTCATCTTCAGACTGGCGCGGTGGATCCATCCGGTCGTCTTGCCCAGCCGCTTGCCCGGCTTCTCCGCCTTGCGCTGGAGCATCACCACCTCGCGCGCGGGGGCCTCGGGGCGCGGCCCCTCGGGCGCAAGGCCACCGCGATGCGTGGCCGGGTCGGCGACGCCCCATTCGCGCCGCCACAGCTCGGGCGCTTCGGTCGGGCTGTCGCCCTGATGCACAAGGAATTCGGCCATGTCGAAGCCGATGCCGCCCGCACCGATGACGGCGACGCGGCGACCCACGGGGGCCTTGCCCGCCAGCACGTCGACATAGGACAACACGTTCGGCCCGTCCTGCCCCGGAATGCCGGGGTCACGCGGGGTGACGCCGGTGGCGACGATCACCTCGTCGTAGCCGCGCAACTCGGCAACCGTGGGCGCTTGCCCAAGGCGCAGCTCCACGCCGCGGCGGTCGAGCATGGTGGCGAACCAGTCGACAAGGCCCACGAACTCCTCCTTGCCGGGGATGGTCTTGGCCATGTTGAGCTGCCCACCCACCTGCCCGGCCTTGTCCCAGAGCGTGACGGAATGCCCCCGCTCGGCCGCCGTGATGGCAGTCGCCATGCCCGCGGCCCCCGCGCCAACGACGGCGATGCGCTTGGGCGCGTTGGCGGGCGCAAGGCGCAGTTCCGTCTCGTGACAGGCGCGCGGGTTCACGAGGCAGGAGGTCAGCTTGCCCGAGAACGTGTGGTCGAGGCAGGCCTGGTTGCAGGCGATGCAGGGCGCGATCTCGTCCGCCCTCCCCTCCATCGCCTTCTTCACGAAAGCGGAGTCGGCAAGAAACGGCCGGGCCATCGACACCATGTCGGCGCAGCCCTCTGCCAGCACCTCTTCGGCGACCTCGGGCGTGTTGATCCGGTTCGAGGTGATGACCGGGATGCCGACCTTGCCCATCAGCTTTTGCGTGACCCAGGCAAAGCCCTTGCGCGGGACGCTGGTGGCGATGGTGGGGATGCGCGCCTCGTGCCAGCCGATGCCGGTGTTGAGGATGGTGGCCCCCGCCGCCTCCACCGCCTGCGCGAGTTGCACGACCTCGTCATGGGTGGAGCCGTCGGGGACAAGGTCGATCATCGACAGGCGGAAGATGATGATGAAATCGGGGCCAACGGCCTGCCGCGCACGGCGCACGACCTCGACGGGCAGGCGCATCCGGTTCTCGTAACTGCCGCCCCAGCGGTCGGTGCGCCTGTTGGTGTGCGTCACGAGGAACTGGTTCAGGAAATACCCCTCGGACCCCATGATCTCGACACCGTCATAGCCAGCCTCGCGGGCGCGGACCGCCGCCGTCACGATATCGGCGATCTGCTTCTCGATGCCGTCCTCGTCCAGCTCTTTCGGCGGGAAGGGCGAGATCGGGGACTTGATCGGCGAGGGGCCGACGCAATCGGGCGAGTAGGCGTAGCGCCCGGCGTGCAGGATCTGCATGGCGATCTTGCCGCCCGCCCGATGCACGGCATCGGTGACGATGCGATGGTTGGCGATGTCCTGCGCGGTGAACAGGCCCGCGGCACCCGGAAACACGCCGCCCTCCTTGTTCGGCGCCATGCCGCCCGTCACGATCAGCGCCACCTCGCCGCGGGCGCGTTCGGCGTAGAACTCGGCCACGCGGGGCCAGTCCTTCGTCTCTTCCAGCCCGGTGTGCATGGAGCCCATGAGCACCCGGTTCTTCAGCGTCGTGAAGCCCAGGTCGAGCGGTGTCAGAAGATGCGGATATCCTGTCTCGGTCATGCCAGTCCTCCCCCGGTTCGCAGAGCTAAGCGACCCGGCCGGGGCTTGTCACGCGAAACGCGGCGTCAGGGCGGATCAGCGGTCGCCCGTCTCGGCGCAATGGCGGCGGAAGGCCCGCTTGAGCATCTCCAGCTCGTCGCGCAGCAGCGCCATTTCGGCGCGGATATCCTCGTCGAGCGGGGCACCGGACATCAGCGTGATCCGGTCCAGCACCTCGCCGCTGGCGACCGAGCGCAGGGCAATCACGCTGACCCCCTGGCCGATCACCTCGGCGGGCAGGTCGCAGGCCACGCGCCAGCCGTCCGGGCGCTCGGGGTCCTGGCTCACCGAGGCGACAGCAACCACGCGGCCCTCGAACACCGCCTCGATCCCGGCCCCCTGGGCCGAGGTCAAAAGCCCCTCGTATCGCCCGCCGGACAGGCGGACCGGCGTCAGTGTCTCGGGGTCCATCGCGGCACCTCCTCCTCGGTCAGATATCGGCGCGCGGCGCGCGCAGGATCACCATGTCCCACAGGGCGATCCGGTTCATTTCCGGCCCTTCGAGGATC
Organism: Roseicyclus sp.; assembly: GCA_025211115.1. Classification (GTDB taxonomy): domain Bacteria; phylum Pseudomonadota; class Alphaproteobacteria; order Rhodobacterales; family Rhodobacteraceae; genus Roseicyclus. The sequence goes on from JAOARA010000449.1 coordinate 6,475, forward strand.
AGGTCGAGCCAGGCCTTTTCGACGCGCTTCTCGTTGATCGTCGTATAGGCAAGATCGAACTCGGCCACGCCGCTGTCGTGTTCGATGTGGAACTGCCGCACGATCTGTTCGAGGTTCGGCCCGTGCTGCACGTTCAGCCGGGCATAGATCTCGAGCGGCTGCTCGCGGGTCAGGCGCAACTGCACGGTAAAGACATGGCCAAGGGTCATGCCACGCACCGCCGCCTCGGGCAGATCCTGCACCAGCGACAGGAACGAGCCGTCGAAGCGATAGACCTCGAGCACGAGGCCGAAGGCCGGGCCGACGATGCCGGGCGGGGCGGGGTTCTGCCGAAGGCAGAGATCGGCCTGATCCGCATCGTGAAACAGCGTGACGCCGCCGCCGATGGGCAGCGGAGAGGCGAAATCGACATGGCCGCGGGGATGGATCTTCTGACGCCAGGGGGCCGAGCGCTCGGCCCAGTCGCATTGATCGGGCCGCGTGATGCCATCCGCCACCCCGACCCGCGCAAGCAGTTCGGTTTCCGCCGTTCCGACCATCCGGTCGATATTGTCGCGCAGCGACACCATCTCGCCACGCATCGAGGACAGGTCGCGCGTGGTCAGCGACGCGGGCGATTTCATGGCTCGCGTCCAGCGCGTGACGGCCTGCACCGGGGCGAAGCGCCCAAGGAACCCCATACGATCGTGACTCATTCACCAAATACTCCAGACCGTCGGCGCGTCGGATACACCGGCGCGCCGAGGTGACCTAGCCGAATATCCTCCGAAACAGGCCGACATTCCACAATGGCTCGAGGGCGCGCGGCATATTGCGCGGCGTGCCTTGCGCCGGGGCAACGGGCGGCAGTGGCACCGGTGGGGCGGCCTGCACGGGGACCGGGGCCGGGGCCGCGTCCGTGACCGGCGCGGTATTCGCCGCCTGCACGGCACTGACGAAGGCGGTCAGGATCTCGAGGCTTTGTTCACGGTCCAGCGCCCGGTCCTCGAGCGCCAGGACCGACAGGGTCGCAATGCGCGGGCCGACGTCGAGATAGGCGCGCCAGTAATCGGGCTGCACCCCGTCGATCGCGCCCGCGCTCGTGTCGCTGGCATGGAGGAGAAAGGCGTCGCCGACCGTGGCGGTCTCGAGCACCTGCACGCTACCGGGCTCTCCGGCGCGGCTCAGGAGCGACAGCCCCTCGGGCGAGCGGAAGAACCCGTCGAGCGCGGGCAGGCTGTCGGCCAGCCGCCCGTCGCCCGACGGGGCCGAGATCGCCGCGGTCAGAAGCGCGGGGCTTTGCGGCTGGGCGGCACGGCGCGAATTGGCGATGGCGGCGCAATTGCCCAGAAGGACGAAGCCCGTGTCGCCGGTGTCGCGCGTGGCGGTCGGATCGACGCAAAAGCCCTCGGGCCCGGTCACGACGATCCGGTCGGCCGTCACGGTGACCTCGGCCGGCGCGTCGGCCGCCCGCCCCAGACCGAAGTCGAGCCCCCCACCGCCACAGGACGCCAGCAGCAAACAGGCCGCCACAAGGGCGGCCCGCTTCGTGTGATCAGAGATCCGCGTAGACATGCTTCTCTTCGGCACCGCCGGGATGGGTCGTGGCGCCCTTCACCGCGGGGCCGACCAGCTGCGCGTATTTCCACAGCGCGCCGGTGGCGTAGATCGTCTCGCGCGGGCCGGCCCATGCCTTGCGGCGGGCCTCGAGCTCGTCATCGCTCAGGGCGACCGACAGCTCGCCGGTGATCGCGTCGATGGTGATCATGTCGCCGTCCTGCAGCAGGCCGATGGGCCCGCCCACCGCGGCCTCGGGGCCGACATGGCCGACGCAGAAGCCGCGCGTCGCGCCCGAGAAGCGGCCGTCGGTGATCAGCGCCACCTTCTTGCCCATGCCCTGCCCCGACAGCGCCGAGGTGGTGGCCAGCATCTCGCGCATGCCGGGGCCGCCCTTGGGCCCCTCGTTGCGGATCACGATGACCTCGCCTTCCTTGTAGGCGCGGGTCTTGACCGCTTCGAAGGCGTCCTCTTCGGATTCGAAGACGCGCGCGGGGCCGGTGAACACCTGCTGTTCGGCGCTCATGCCCGCGACCTTCACGATCGCGCCCTCGGGGGCGAGGTTGCCCTTCAGGCCCACGACACCGCCGGTCTTGGTGATCGGGGTGGCGGCGGGGTGGATGACCTTGCCGTCGGCCTCGCGCTCGATCAGGTCCAGTTCCTCGCCCATGGTGCGGCCGGTGACGGTCATGCACTCTTCGTGGATCAGGCCGATCTTGCGCAGTTCCTTCATCACGACGGGAACGCCGCCGGCCTCGTAAAGGTCCTTGGCGACGTATTGGCCGCCCGGCTTCATGTCGACGAAATAGGGCGTGTCCTTGAAGATCTCGCAGACATCGAAAAGGTCGAAGGGAATCCCCGCCTCATGCGCGATGGCGGGCAGGTGCAGGCCGGCGTTGGTCGAGCCGCCGGTGCAGGCCACGACGCGGGCGGCGTTTTCCAGCGACTTGCGGGTGACGATGTCGCGCGGGCGCAGCCCGGTTTCGAGCAGCTTCATCACCGCCTCGCCCGAGGCGATGCCATACTGGTCGCGGCTCTCGTAGGGCGCGGGCGCGCCCGAGGAGTTGGGCAGAGCAAGGCCGATCGCCTCCGAGACGCAGGCCATGGTGTTGGCGGTGAACTGGCCGCCGCAGGCGCCCGCGCTGGGGCAGGCGACGCGTTCGATCACGGCCAGCGCCTCGTCGCTGAGGTTGCCGGCCTGGTGCTGGCCCACGGCCTCGAACACGTCCTGAACGGTGATGTCCTTGCCATCCAGACGGCCCGGAAGAATGGACCCGCCGTAGATGAAGACCGACGGCACGTTGAGGCGGACCATCGCCATCATCATGCCCGGCAGCGACTTGTCGCAGCCCGCAAGACCGACCAGCGCGTCATAGCAATGACCGCGCATCGTCAGCTCGACCGTGTCGGTGATCGCATCGCGCGAGGCGAGCGAGGAGCGCATCCCCTCATGCCCCATGGCGATGCCGTCGGTGACGGTGATCGTCGTGAACTCGCGCGGGGTGCCGCCCGCGTTCTTGACGCCGACCTTGACCGACTGCGCCTGACGGCTGAGGGCGATGTTGCAGGGCGCGGCCTCGTTCCAGCAGGTGGCGACACCGACGAAGGGCTGGTGGATTTCCTCGTCGTTCAGGCCCATCGCGTAGAAATACGACCGGTGCGGCGCGCGCGCCGGGCCCTCGGTCACGTGGCGGCTGGGTAGCTTCGACTTGTCCAGATTGCCCTTTGCCATGGTGCGGGCCTCCCCTCTCGCTTGCGTGTCGGATTGATGCGTTGCCCCCGAAATAGACGCGGGGCGCAGGCCAGACAAGCGAGATTGCCGCGATCCCCGCCGCGGTCTAGGCTGGGGGGGAACGAAAAGCCGCAAAAGGCAGGTCCGATGCAGTATCCAGTCCATGCCGATTTCGTGGCTCCCGCCGTGACGCACGCCGCGATGTGGCGGCTTCTGGCCGGTCTTCTGCTTGTCGTGGCGGTCTACGTGCTGGGGATGGGCGCCATCTTCCTCGTGCTGGCCGCGGTCAGCGGGTTCGGGGGTGCCGAGATCTGGATCAGCCGCATGGCGACCGCCGGGACGCCGACATCGACGCTATTGGTTCTGGCGACCTTCCTCGGCATGGGGCTTGGCCCGATGCTGGCGGCGCGCTGGCTGCACCGGCGCGGCATCGGCACGCTTTTCGGACCGCGCGCCGTCCTGTGGCGGCAGTTCGCCATCGCCGCGGCGATCTGTGCGGCGGTCTACGCGGCCAGCGCGCTTGTGCCCTCGAACATCGCGCCGCAGCCGAACCTTGCCCCGGCGCTCTGGGCAGGGTTCCTGCCGCTGGCGCTGGTGGGGGTGCTGGTGCAGACCGGCGCGGAAGAGGTGCTGTTCCGCGGCTACATCCAGCAACAACTGGCCGCGCGCTTCACCTCGCCGCTGGCGTGGATGCTGCTGCCCTCGGCGCTTTTCGCGGTGCTGCACTACCAACCCGACCTGATGGGCGAGAACGCGTGGCTCGTCGTGGGTGCGGTGTTCCTGTTCGCGGTGCTGGCGGCAGACCTGACGGCACGGACCGGCAGCCTCGGCGCGGCGTGGGGCTTTCACTTCGCCAACAATTGCGTGGCGATCCTGGTCGTGGCCCTGGACGGGCCGCTGTCGGGGCTTGCGCTTTACACCGTGCCGATGGCCGAGATGAGCGCGGCCGAGCTGCGCCCGGCCCTTGCGATGGACATGGCCGTGACGCTGCTGACCTGGGGCGCGATCCGGCTGGCGGTCAGCCGCGATCAGTCGAGCCGCCGCACCAGCAGCTGATTGCCCGCGCCGCGCTTGACCTCGAGCATCTTCAGGCTCTGGACAAGGTCGCTCAGCTTGCGCTTGCCATAGGTGCGCGTGTCGAAATCGGGGTTCGCGGCGGTGATGAACTGCCCGATCTGGCCCAGCGAATACCAGTCGTCTTCCTGCTCGATGCTCTCCATCGCGCGAAAGATCAGGTCGCGCGCTTCGGTCAGGGGCCGGGTGTCGTCGGGCTTGCCGTCCTCCTTCGGGGCCTTGGGGTCGGCGGGCAGGATGTTCTCGACGAAGATGAACCGCTTGCAGGCCTTGCGGAAGGCATCGGGCGTCTTCTTCTGGCCGATGCCGTAGACATCGAGGCCCTGCTCGCGGATGCGCTGCGCCAGCCGGGTGAAATCGCTGTCGGAACTGACCAGCACGAAACCGTCGAACCGGCCCGACAGCATCAGGTCCATCGCGTCGATGACCAGCGCGATGTCGCTGGCGTTCTTGCCCACGGTATTGGCGGGCTGGTGATGGGGGACGATGCCGAACTCGGCCTGCACACCGGACCAGCCCTTCATGTGGGTCGAGCTGAAATCGCCGTAGATGCGGCGCACGCTCGCCTCGCCGAAACCCGCGATCTCGTCGAAGATCGCCTTGGCGTGCTTGTGAGACGTGTTGTCCGCGTCGATCAGAACCGCGAGAAGCGGGGTGTCACCGTTGGCCATGCTCGAATACCTCCGCCTCAAGCGTGTCACAGCGCGCCCTGCCATGCCAGAGCGCCCGCATCCCTTCGGCGCGAAGGGCGTTGGTGCCGTGGATATAGAAGGTGCCGCTGTCCGTCGGGGCCGCTACCACGGTCTCGAGCATGAGGACACCGCAAACACGAACCGTCACCGGCTGACCCAGGGTCGCTTCCATCAAGCCTGTCATCGCATCGGTCGCGGGCGGCGCGAGGCGGACGAAGACATCGGTGATCCCGCCGCTTTCCGAGATCTCGATCGCGGCGACATCGCGCGGCATCACCGCCACCTCTTGCCCGGCAAGGGTGTAGACCAGCACCGGATCGGGCGGCGCGAGGCCCAGCCGCGCGCCGAGGCTGTCGGCCGGCGCGGCCGGCGCAAGCAGCAGCGCGCTACAGAAGGATGCGATACATGACCAGCGCATCGACATATCCCTGTGCGGGGTGGTGGAAGGCGCCGGGCAGGCGGCCGACCACCTCGAACCCCGCCTGCTGCCAGATCGCGATGGCGCGGGTGTTGGTCTCGACCACGAAGTTGAACTGCATCGCCCGGTAGCCCTGCGCGCGGGCCTGATCGAGGGAATGGGCGAGCATGGCGCGCGCCACGCCCTTGCCCTGCGCCTCGGCGGCGGTGACGAAACCGCAGTTGCAGACATGCGCGCCGCCGCCCTGCTGGTTGGGGCGGATATAGTAGGTGCCCAGCGCCCGGCCCGCCTCGTCCTCGGCCAGAAAGACCGACTTGTCGGGCGCGGTCCAGTAGGCGACCGCGGCCGCCTCGGGGATGTCGCGGTCGATGGTATAGGTCTCGCCCGCCCGGAACACGGGCAGGATCAGCCCCGCCAGCGCCGCGCCATCGCCCGGCGCGGCGGGCCTGATCGTCAGGTCGGACATGATGTGCGTCAGTAGACCACGACCGAGCGGATCGAGGTGCCCTCATGCATGAGGTCGAAGGCGCTGTTGATCTCTTCGAGCGGCATGGTGTGGGTGATCATGCTGTCGATCTCGATCTTGCCGTCCATGTACCAGTCGACGAATTTCGGCACATCGGTCCGGCCCTTGGCCCCTCCGAAGGCGGTTCCCTTCCAGACGCGGCCGGTGACCAGCTGGAAAGGCCGGGTGGAAATCTCGGCCCCCGCGGGCGCGACGCCGATGATGACCGACACGCCCCAGCCGCGGTGCGAACATTCCAGCGCGTCGCGCATCACCTGCACGTTGCCGGTGGCGTCGAAGGAATAGTCCACCCCGCCGATCTGGTCCGCACCGCGCTTGGTGAGGTTCACGATCTCCTGCACGACCGAACCCTCGATCTTCGAGGGGTTGACGAAATGCGTCATCCCGAACTTGCGCGCCATCTCTTCCTTGCCGTCGTTCAGGTCGACGCCGATGATCATGTCGGCCCCCGCCATCCGCAGGCCCTGGATCACGTTCAACCCGATCCCGCCAAGGCCGAAGACGGCGGCGGTCGAGCCGATCTCGACACCGGCGGTGTTGATCACCGCCCCGATGCCGGTGGTCACGCCGCAGCCGATGTAGCAGATCTTGTCGAAGGGCGCGTCCTCGCGCACCTTGGCCAGCGCGATCTCGGGCATGACCGTGTGATTGGCGAAGGTCGAGCAGCCCATGTAGTGATAGATCGGCGTGCCATCGAGCATCGAGAACCGCGTGGTGCCGTCGGGCATCAGGCCCTGACCTTGCGTGTTGCGGATCGCGGTGCAGAGGTTCGTCTTGCCCGACAGGCAGGAGGGGCACTGACGGCACTCGGGCGTGTAGAGCGGGATGACATGGTCGCCCGGCTTCAGCGTGGTGACACCCTCGCCCACCTCGAGAACGACACCTGCGCCCTCGTGGCCGAGGATCGAGGGGAACAGCCCCTCGGGATCGGCGCCCGAGCGGGTGAATTCATCGGTGTGGCAGATGCCGGTGGCCTTGATCTCGACCAGAACCTCGCCGGCCTTGGGGCCTTCGAGGTTCACTTCCATGATTTCCAGCGGTTTTCCGGCTTCCAATGCGACGGCGGCACGTGTGCGCATGGTCGGGTCCTTCCCTTGGGGTTGTTTTGCCGCGACCTTGTTCCAATCTTTCGGGCAACGCAACGGAGGAAGCCCATGCCGCCCCGGATCGTCCCGACCATCGCCGCCGCCTGTCTTGTGCTGCCGTGGAGCCTGCCCGCAGGGGCGAATGGCGAGGAGACCTGCGGCGCGTCCGGCTTCCGGGGCCTCGTCGGCCAGACGGGCGAGATTGCCCGTTTGCTCGAGCTGGACCAGCCGATGCGCGTGATCGAGCCCGGCATGGCCGTGACGATGGATTACCGCCCCGACCGGATCAATTTCGAACTGGACGAGGAAGGTTTGATCGCAGTGATCAGGTGCGGGTGAAGGACGGCGCAGGTGTTTTTCGAATCTGTATCAATGACTTACATAAATCATTGGAATTCTTGTCCGATTCAAGATCCTGTGGTAATATTGGATGCCCGGGGGATGCGGTGAAAAATCTGCTGACCGTGACACTGGAGTGATCCAGTCGTTGATTGGGGGTGCTTAGCAGGCCCCTCCTCGGGCGGCCCTTCTTCATCTGGGGGGCCTTATTTTTTCGGACGCCGCAATCAGTTTTCGAAGTGACGAACTACGCAGATCGTGAGCGCTCAACAGAAATAGACGCTCCGAGTTTCGGACGTTCTTTATTGTCACCTTGAAGTGTTTCGGCTGTGATCCGAGACGCTCAACCGGGGCCACAAGGTGAAAACGACCTGCCCGACGGTCGCCATAGATCATCGAACTGGACAGAACCCAGTCAAGGTTCTCATAAGTGGCCAACGGGATATCGGGGTGGCGGGCAAGCTGTTTGAGAAGAGTTTCACGGCTCAACCAGACGTGGGTGTGCAGGGCACCAACCTGCGCTGCGTAGGCCTTGGGCACCCGTCCCACGATAACCGGTGCATGTCGTTCTCCGGTGACGAGCCTCAAGATCTCGGGTTGCGACAGCTTCACGGAAACACTCATCAACACCACGGTGGGCGTCACGCAATCCCATGTCACGTTTCGGGTCAATCCCGCGCTCTCTTGCGCCCCCCGCCGATTCCCCCTATATGCCCCCAACAGCGGCGCCCCCGGGTCCACACCGGACGGCACCACCGGACAAGTTCGACGGGCCGCTTGGCCCGTTTTTTCGTTTCTGGAGACCCCCGTGTCCGACCTGATCGCCAAGACCGCCATCGACCGGCGCATGGCCGAGATCCTGACCCCCGTCATCGAAGGCATGGGGTTCGAACTGGTGCGAATCCGCCTGATGGGTGGTCAGACCAAGACGCTGCAGATCATGGCCGAGCGCCCCGAGGGCGGGATCGAGGTGGATGACTGCGCCGAGATCTCGACCGCCGTCTCCGCCGTGCTCGACGTCGAGGATCCGCTCGATGACGCCTACACGCTGGAAGTGTCCAGCCCCGGCATCGACCGCCCGCTGACGCGGCTCAAGGATTTCGAGACCTTCGAAGGCTACGAGGCCAGGGTCGAGACGACCGACATGATCGACGGACGCCGCCGCTTCAAGGGCGTGCTGGCCGGTGTCGAGGGCGACGAGATCCTGCTGAACATCGACGAGGGCACCGTGGGCCTGCATTACGACTGGTTGTCGGATGCCAAGCTCGTGCTGACCGATGAGCTGATCAAGGAGATGCTGCGCCAGCGCAAGGCCGCGGGCATCATCGACGAAACCAAGTTTGACGAGATCGAGGAAACATCCTCGGAGGCGGAGGAGTAACGCACAATGGCCATCACGTCAGCCAACCAGCTGGAACTGTTGCAGACCGCCGAGGCGGTGGCCCGCGAGAAGATGATCGACCCCTCGCTGGTCATCGAGGCGATGGAAGAATCCCTCGCCCGTGCCGCCAAGTCGCGCTACGGCGCGGATCTCGACATCCGGGTCAAGATCGACCGCAAGACCGGCCGCGCCACCTTTACCCGCGTGCGCACCGTCGTCGCCGATGAAGAGCTGGAGAACGAAAAGGCCGAGCTGACCGTCGAACAGGCGAAGCCCTGGCTCGATAACCCCCAGGTCGGCGACGTGATCGTGGACGAGGTGCCGCCGGTCGAGATGGGCCGGATCGCCGCGCAATCGGCCAAGCAGGTGATCCTGCAGAAGGTCCGCGAGGCCGAGCGCGACCGCCAGTACGAGGAATTCAAGGACCGCGTGGGCACCATCATCAACGGTGTCGTCAAGCGCGAGGAATACGGCAACGTCATCGTCGATGTCGGCGCGGGCGAGGGCGTGTTGCGCCGCAACGAGAAGATCGGCCGCGAGGCCTATCGCAACGGCGACCGCATCCGCTGCTACGTCAAGGACGTGCGCCGCGAGACGCGCGGCCCGCAGATCTTCCTCAGCCGCACCGCGCCCGAGTTCATGGCCGAGCTGTTCAAGATGGAAGTGCCGGAAATCTACGACGGCATCATCGAGATCAAGGCCGTCGCCCGCGACCCCGGTTCGCGCGCCAAGATCGGCGTCATCTCCTACGACAACTCGATCGACCCCGTCGGCGCCTGCGTCGGTATGCGCGGCAGCCGCGTGCAGGCCGTGGTGAACGAGCTGCAGGGCGAGAAGATCGACATCATCCCGTGGAACGAGGATGCCGCGACCTTCCTTGTCAACGCGCTGCAGCCCGCCGAGGTGACCAAGGTCGTCATCGACGAGGATGCCGAGCGGATCGAGGTCGTGGTGCCCGACGAACAGCTGTCGCTGGCCATCGGCCGCCGCGGGCAGAACGTGCGTCTCGCCAGCCAGCTGACCGGCCTCGACATCGACATTCTCACCGAGGAAGAGGAATCCAAGCGCCGCCAGGCCGAGTTCGAAGAGCGCACGCGCCTGTTCATGGACACGCTGGACCTGGACGAATTCTTCGCGCAGCTGCTGGTGTCCGAGGGCTTCACCTCGCTCGAAGAAGTGGCCTATGTCGAACAGGACGAACTGCTGGTCATCGACGGCGTGGACGAGTCGACCGCCGAAGAGCTTCAGGCCCGCGCCCGCGACTACCTGGAAGAGCAGAACAAGCTGGCGCTTGAAAAGGCCCGCGAGATGGGTGTCGAGGACAGCCTCATTGACTTCGACGGCCTGACCCCCCAGATGCTTGTGGCATTGGGCGAGGATGGCGTGAAGACGCTGGACGACTTCGCCACCTGCGCCGACTGGGAACTGGCCGGCGGCTGGACCACGGTCAACGGTGAGCGCATCAAGGACGAGGGCCTGCTCGAGCCCTTCGATGTCAGCCTCGAGGAAGCGCAGAACATGGTGATGACCGCCCGCGTCAAGCTGGGTTGGGTCACCATCGAGGAGCTCGAGGCACAAGCCGCCGCCGAAGCCGAGGCCGCGGCGGCCGAAGCCGAAGCAGAAGGGGCGGAGGGCTAAGGCCCTCCGGTCCGGAACCCGCAGATGAGCAGGGGCGGTCACGACAAGAACAGGGCCGATGGCCCGGAGCGGCGCTGCATCGCCACGGGCGAGGTGCAGCCCAAACACGGGCTGATCCGCTTCGTGGTCGGCCCCGAGGGGCAGGTCGTGCCCGACCTGTCCGAGAAACTGCCGGGCCGCGGCATCTGGGTCGCGGCGGATCGGGCCGCGCTCGAGCTGGCCGTGAAGAAAAAGCTCTTCGCGCGCGCAGCGAAACAGCCGGTGACCGTGCCGCCCGACCTCGTGGCACTGGTCGAGGCCGGGTTGGCCCGGAAACTGACCGACCTGATCGCCCTCAGCCGCAAGGCGGGCGAGGCGGTCGCCGGCTTCGAGAAGGTGAAGGATTGGCTCGCCACGCGGCAGGTCAAGGTTCTGCTCCAGGCCAGCGACGGCTCGGAGCGCGGTAAATCGAAACTCTGGACGCCGACCGGCGCCCGGTACTTCAGCGTCCTGACCGCCCGGGAATTGGGTTTGGCATTCGGACGCCAAAGTGTGATACATGGCGCGCTTGCGGCTGGCGGTCTTGCCCCCCGTGTTGTAGAGGGGGCCGCGAAACTGCAGGGCCTGCGCAAGGCAGACGGCGGAGCGACCGCCGGGAAAGACGAACGGAACGCATGAGCGACACGGACGGAAAGAAACCCCTTGGCCTCTCCGGCACGCGGGCTGGCCGCGTGAACCAGAGCTTTTCGCGCGGACGCACGAAGAGCGTGGTGGTCGAGACCAAGCGCAAGCGTGTGATGGTGCCCAAGCCGGGGCAGCAGAGCGCCGCGGCGCAGAATGCCGAAGGCGGCAAGCGTGACAAATCCGTTCCCGACGCCGAGCTCGAGCGCCGTCTGAAAGCCCTGCAGGCCGCCAAGGCCCGCGAGGCCGAGGACGAGAAGCGCCGGCAGCAGGAGGAAAAGGAGCGCGAGGAAGAACGCGCCCGCCGCCGTGCCGAGGCCGAGGCCAAGGAACGCGAAGAGCGTGAGCGCGAAGAGGCGCTGAAGGCCAAGGAAGAGGAAGACGCCCGCCGCAAGGCCGAGGAAGAGGCCCGTCGCAACGCGCCGAAAGAGGCGCCGGTCGATCCCGCCGCCGTCGAGGCGGCCGCAGCCTCCGGTGCTGCCGCGCGTGGCGGTGCAAAGCCCGCCGCAACGCCCGTCCGCCGCAAGGCAGAGGATGACGACCGCAGCGGCCGTGGCCGTGGCGGCGAGCGGGGCGGCGAACGCCGCTCGGGCAAGCTGACGGTGAACCAGGCGTTGACCGGTGGCGAAGGCGGCCGTCAGCGCAGCCTCGCCGCGATGAAACGCAAGCAGGAGCGTGCGCGTCAAAAGGCGATGGGCGGTGCGCAGGACCGCGAAAAGGTGGTGCGCGACGTGCAGCTGCCGGAAACCATCGTGGTCTCCGAGCTGGCCAACCGCATGGCCGAGCGCGTGGCCGACGTGGTCAAGGCGCTGATGCAGAACGGCATGATGGTCACGCAGAACCAGACCATCGACGCCGACACCGCCGAGCTGATCATCGAGGAATTCGGCCACCGCGTGCAGCGCGTCTCGGATTCGGACGTCGAGGATGTGATCGACGCGATCGAGGACAAGCCCGAAGACCTCCAGCCGCGCCCGCCGGTCATCACGATCATGGGCCACGTCGACCACGGCAAGACCTCGCTGCTCGACAAGATCCGGCAGGCGAATGTCGTCTCGGGCGAAGCGGGCGGGATCACCCAGCATATCGGCGCCTACCAGGTGACGACCGGCTCGGGTGCCGTTCTCAGCTTCCTCGACACGCCCGGCCACGCGGCCTTTACCTCGATGCGGGCCCGTGGCGCGCAGGTGACGGATATCGTCGTGCTGGTGGTCGCCGCCGATGACGCGGTGATGCCGCAGACGGTCGAAGCCATCAACCACGCCAAGGCCGCCAAGGTTCCGATGATCGTGGCGATCAACAAGATCGACAAGCCCGATGCGAACCCGACCAAGGTGCGCACCGACCTTCTGCAGCACGAGGTCGTCGTCGAGGCGATGTCGGGCGACGTGCAGGATGTCGAGGTGTCGGCCCACACCGGCCAGGGTCTCGACAACCTGCTGGAGGCCATCGCGCTGCAGGCAGAGATCCTCGAGCTCAAGGCCAACCCCGACCGCCCCGCCGAGGGTGCGGTGATCGAGGCGCAGCTCGACGTGGGCCGCGGCCCGGTCGCCACCGTCCTCGTGCAGAAGGGCACGCTGAAGCAGGGCGACATCTTCGTCGTCGGCGAACAGTGGGGCAAGGTCCGCGCGATGGAGAACGACAAGGGCGAGCGCGTGAAAGAGGCCGGCCCCTCGGTTCCGGTCGAGGTCCTGGGTCTCAACGGCACGCCCGAGGCGGGCGACGTGCTGAACGTCGTCGAGACCGAGGCCCAGGCCCGCGAGATCGCCGAGTATCGCGCGCAGGCCGCCAAGGACAAGCGCGCCGCCGCCGGTGCCGCAACCACGCTGGATCAGCTTCTGGCCAAGGCCAAGGCCGACAAGAACGTCGCCGAACTGCCCATCGTGGTGAAGGCCGACGTGCAAGGCTCGGCCGAGGCGATCGTGCAGGCGATGGAAAAGATCGGGAACGACGAGGTTCGCGTGCGCGTCCTGCACTACGGCGTCGGCGCGATCACCGAATCGGACATCGGCCTTGCCGAGGCTTCGGGCGCACCGGTCATCGGCTTCAACGTCCGCGCCAATGCGCCCGCGCGCAACTCGGCCAACCAGAAGGGCGTCGAGATCCGATATTATTCCGTGATCTACGACCTTGTGGATGACGTGAAGGCCGCGGCCTCGGGTCTGCTGGGTGCCGAGATCCGCGAGAACTTCATCGGCTATGCCGAGATCAAGGAGGTCTTCAAGGTCTCCGGCGTCGGCAATGTCGCTGGCTGTCTGGTGACCGAGGGCGTTGCCCGCCGCTCGGCCGGTGTGCGCCTGCTGCGCGACGACGTGGTGATCCACGAAGGCACGCTGAAGACGCTCAAGCGCTTCAAGGACGAGGTCAAGGAAGTGCAGTCCGGCCAGGAATGCGGCATGGCCTTCGAGAATTACGAGGACATCCGCAAGGGCGATGTCATCGAGATCTTCGAACGCGAAGAGGTCGAACGCTCGCTGGCGTGA
>JAOARA010000048.1 GCA_025211115.1 Roseicyclus sp.
ACGCGGGCGAGGTCGGCCCCTACCTGACCCGCACCATGGCCGAGGCCCTGGGCGAGCATGTCAATACCGGCGAGGTCCGGGGCGAGGGGATGCTGACCGCCGTGGAACTGGTCGCCGACCGTGACACGCGGGCGGGCTTCGACCCGGCCGACAAGGTCGTGCCGCGCATCGTCGCCGCGATGGGCCGCCGCGGTGTGATCGCGCGTGCGATGCCGCAGGGCGATATCCTGGGTTTCGCGCCGCCCCTCTGCCTGACGCGAGAGGAGGCCGACACCGTCGTCACCGCCACCGCCGAGAGCATCGCCGAGGTGCTGGGCTGAGCCGTGCTGCCTTCTGCGCCGTCCCGGCCTTCGGTGCCGGGGCGGTGCGGCCATGTCACCCCGGCGCGTCACGCTCCGGGGTCCAGGCGTCGCCGGTGACGCTCACCATGGTCGGCGCGGCGGCAAGCTGCCGGCGCTGAACCACGCCGCCAAGCGCGCCGTCCCCGGTGGCTTGCGCGCGCCGGGCCACCGCCGTCTTCAAGGCGTGATCGGTGAAATAGGGGCGCAGCGCCTCGAGATCGAGCCGGTCGCGGTCGATGCCCACCACCCTCAGGAAGGTCTTCACCGCAGCGGGCGCGGGCGATGCACCTGCCGGGCCGTCCGTCTCGATCAGCTCGTCGTGAAGCCCTTGCGCGACAAGCGGGGTCGAGGCCGCGGTCAGCGCCGCCTGCGCGGCCTTGATCCGGGCTTCGGCGGGGGCGAACCAGCCCCGCACCTCATCAATCCGCCGCGTCAGCGGGCGGGTGAGGACCAGCCGCCGCCCGGCCAGATCACGCCCGAGGCGCGACAGGTGCGAGAGCGCCTTGGCCGCGCCCTCGGCGCTCAGGGCGGGGTCGCGGGCCAAGGCCTCGGCCCGGTCGCACCACGCCTCGGCCTTGCGCAGCAGGTGCCCCGCCTCGCGCTGGCGGTCCGGCGGGGCAGGGGCGGGCGGGGCCGGTGGATGGCTCAGGTCATTGGGCATGGCACCAGCATGACCCGAACAGCTTAACGCGGCCCTAACGCCCTATCGGTTCAATTCTGCGCGCATCGCGGCAACGCCCGCCTCGGTCACCCCGTGCCCTGCGCCGGGCGCGACATGCAGCGCGACCTCGGCCCCCAGCGCGCGAAACGCCTCGGCGCTGTCGCGGGCGCGTTTCAGCGGGATATGCGGGTCTTGCTCATGCACCGTGATGGTGACCGGCAGGCCGGTCAGGTCGCTGTCGTAATTCAGCCGCTTGGCGGTGAAGCCGTACAGCGCCGGGTCCGGCCCGCCCATCGCGTCCGAGCTGCCGACCAGCCCTGCCGAGAGGCCGAAGACCGCAGCCAGCCCGCCGTGCCGCGCGGCGTATTCCAGCGCGAGGCAACCGCCCTGGCTGAACCCCGCCAGAGCGATCCGGTCGCGGGTCAGCCCCTCGGCCTCCAGCGCCGCGATGGCACCCTCGACCGCGTCGATCCCCGCGGCGACATGCGGGGCCATGCCCCCCATCGGCGCAAGGAAGGACGTGGGCCACCAGCTGCGTCCCGGCGCCTCGGGCGCGATCATGGCGATGTCGGGCAACCCAAGCGCCGCGCCGAGGCCGAGGATATCCTCGGCCCCCGCGCCACGCCCATGGACAAGGACAAGACCCATCCGGGCCGCGCCCCCCGATGCCCCCGCGCGAACCAGCCGGGTCATGCCGGCACCTTGAGGGGCGGCAGAACCTGCTCGATCCGCGCGCGATGCGGCTCGTAGCGCGCAGGCAGTTTCAGCGCCTCGCCCAGATGGGCGGCGTCCTCGTCCACCGCGAAGCCCGGCGGATCGGTGGCGATCTCGAACAGCACTCCGCCGGGTTCGCGGAAGTAGATCGCGTTGAAATACTGCCGGTCGATCACCGGCGTCGTGGGATGGCCTGCGCTGGCCAGCCGCTCTTGCCACGCGCGCTGCACGTCGTCCGTTTCGGCGCGGAAGGCGACGTGGTGGATCGTTCCAGCCCCCTGCCGCCCGATCGAGGGCGCGTCCGAGCGCATCAGGTCGATCACCGCGCCGCGCGCCGCGCCGGGGGCTTGCAGCCGCAACCGCTCCACCCCGCCCGCGGTCTCGTGGCCCGCCTCGGCATAGCCGAAGACCTCGGTCAGAAGCCGCGCGGTGGGGGCGATGTCCTGCTCCCAGAGCGTGACGGAGTGGAACCCGTCCAGCGCCTCGGCGCTGTCGCGGTCGGTCTCGATCAGCTCGACCGGCGCGCCGTCGGGGTCGCGCAGGGTGATGACGCGTTGGCCAAAGCGTTCCTCCGGGCCGTCGAAGTCGATGGCCTGTTCGGCCAGCCGCTCCATCCAGCCATCGAAGCCGCCCTTCGGCACGGCATAGGCATAGGCCTGCGCCATGCCAGGGCCGGCCCGACCGGGGCCCGCGTCGGCGAAGGGAAAGAAGGTCAGGATCGTGCCGGGGCTGCCCGCGGCGTCGCCGTAATACAGGTGATAGGTGCCCGGATCGTCGAAATTCACGGTCTTCTTCACCAGTCGCTGGCGCAGCATGCCGATGTAGAAATCGACATTCGCCTGCGGCGGGCCGGAGATCGCCGTGACATGGTGCAGGCCGGGAATGGGGCGATTCATGATGCTGGTGTCCTTCTGGCTTAGGGCAGGCGCGCGCACCCGTCGTCACCGGGGGAAGTAGGGGCAGGGTAGCAGACCGGAAACGCAGATGCGCACAGGGCGATTGTGCGCTCCTGCAAGGATCGCTCAGACCGAGGGGGCAGTTTCGCAGGCGGCGAAGGCCTCGACCTCCGGCGCGGCCCCCTCCAGCGACACGGTCAGCGCTGCGGGGCCTGCGAAGATCGTGGCGGTCTCGTTCAGCGCGAGCCCGGCCAGCACGTTGCCGAAGCCGCGGTCGGTCACGGTCAGCGCGCGCCCCTCGTCGGACAGGACATGGCGGTCGGTGGTGATGGTCAGCTCGGCCCCGCCGCCGAAGGCGATGCCGAAGACCGGCGCGTCGGGCCAGGGCTCGGTTCGTGTGACGGTGATCGTGTAGAGCGGCCCGGCGGGGTCATGGGTCAGGCGGATTTCGCCGGCCTCCGGGTCGGTGTGGGTCAGGGTGCAGATCGTGCCCGAGCGCCCGGCCTCCCACGCGGCGGCGGGGGTGGCGGCAAGCACGAGACACAAGGGGCCAAGGACACTCTTCATGCAAGGCAGGTAGCGCGCGCCGGGCCGAGGGAAACCGCGCGGCCTCTCCTTCCGCGCGCGGCACAGCCCTCGGGCGTCCTCCGCCCGCCTGCGACCAACCGGAGGTTGACGCGGTCACCTGTCGTGGGAGAGGCTTGGCGCAGTAGGCAACAGGGGAGGACACCCTATCATGCGGAACATGGCTTTGACGCTTGCGCTGATCGCGCTGCCGGGGTTGGCCTCGGCCGAAGGGGTCGGGCTGACGCCGGACATGATGTCGGCCACCGTGCCGACGCCCTCGGGCCCGGTCGAGATCATGCGCAACCAGGACACCGAAAACCGGCTCGAGGGCGACTGGACGCTGACCTCGCGGCCCTGCCCGAATTTCTGCATCCAGCCGATGATCCCCGCGCCCGGCGTGACGCCGGTGGGCGAGCTGGAGGTGATCGCGGCGCTACAGGACCCCGATACCGTGGTGATCGACGGCCGCATCCGGCCCGAGTTCGAGGCCGGCACGATCCCCGGCGCGGTCTCGGTCCCCTATAACGAGGCCGCCGACCGGCTGGGCGAGCTGGGTTGCGTCGTCGATTTCGACGGGTTCATCTGCGAGGGCGAGATCCCGCAGGTCGTCCTGTTCTGCAACGGCCCGTGGTGCGGCCAGTCGCCAACGGCGGCGCGCAACATGATCGAGGCCGGGTTCCCGGCGGAGAATATCTCGTATTACCGCGGCGGCATGCAGAACTGGCAGATGTTGGGCCTGACCGTGGTGCCGGGCGGCGCGGGCGGCTGAGGCGGGGTTGTCCGTGGGGTGGGCAAGGGCCTGCCCTGCCGGGCAGGTGCCGGGCTGAAGCCCGGCCTACGGTGATTGTGGTGCCGGGCGACGCGGGCGGCTGAGGCGCGGTTGTCCGTGGGGTGGGTTAGGGCCTGCCCTGGCGGGCAGGTGCCGGGCTGAAGCCCGGCCTACGGTGTTTGTGGTGCCGATGCTCGGGTGAGGCCGCAACCTCCTAAACCGGCGGAGTGGGTCACCTCCCCCTCCGCTTCACGCCCCCCCTTTGCCCCGGCCGTCCCGCCGTCGAGCGACCGCTTGCTTTCACGGCGCCGTCCACGGCGGCGTCGACCGCCGATTGCCGCGCCAGCGGGTCGTCGGCGACGGCAAGCTCGACCGTTTCCAGCCGCTTGACCTCGTCGCGCAATCGCGCGGCCTCTTCGAACTCCAGGTTCTCGGCCGCCTTGCGCATCTGCGCCCGCAGCCCATCCAGATGCGCGGCGAGGTTCGCCCCCACCAGCGGCTTCTCGACCTTGGCCGTCACGCGGTTCATGTCCACGTCGCCCTTGTAGAGGCCCGCCAGAACATCCTCGACGTTCTTGCGCACCGTCGCGGGCGTGATGCCGTGCGCCTCGTTATAGGCGATCTGCTTGGCGCGCCGCCGCTCGGTCTCGCGCATGGCGCGTTCCATCGAGCCGGTGATGCGGTCGGCATACATGATGACCCGCCCGTCGGCGTTCCGCGCCGCGCGCCCGATGGTCTGGATCAGCGAGGTCTCGGAGCGCAGGAACCCCTCCTTGTCGGCATCGAGGATCGCCACCAGCCCGCATTCGGGAATATCCAGCCCCTCGCGCAGCAGGTTGATGCCGATCAGCACGTCGAAGGCCCCCAGCCGCAGGTCGCGCAGGATCTCGATCCGCTCGATCGTGTCGATGTCGGAATGCATGTAGCGCACGCGGATGCCCTGTTCGTGCATGTATTCCGTCAGATCCTCGGCCATGCGCTTGGTCAGCGTGGTGCAGAGCGTCCGGTAGCCCGCGGCGGCCACCTTGCGCACCTCGTCGCGCAGGTCATCGCCCTGCATCTCGACGGGCCGGATCTCGACCTGCGGGTCGAGCAGGCCGGTGGGGCGGATCACCTGTTCGGTGAAGACGCCGCCCGCCTGTTCCAGCT
>JAOARA010000450.1 GCA_025211115.1 Roseicyclus sp.
AGGGCGATATAGCGGTCGTGACCGCCAAAGCAGCAGGCCCCGCAGGCCGTGCAGTCGAATGTGGGGGAGGACACCGAGGCACCCGTTCGCTGCGCCGGTGAGGCCGGCACCACGCCGCCCACGATGCGCCAGCCGCGCAGGTAGCGCCCCGCGCGGCCGCCGGCAAGACCCGCAAACCGCAGATGGTCTTTCCGCCCGGCATTGGCTAACACCGACACAACGCCCGAGGAGACCGCATGCCCATCGCGTTTCGCATCCTGCCCGACCACGGTCTTGTCTACGTTCGGTATCACGGCCATGCCACCGTGCAGGAAGGGTTCGACGCCTTCTCGGCCTATCTCGCGCATCCCGCCTTTCGTCCCGGCCAGCGGCAGCTGGTGGACCTGTCGGCGGTGAGCGGGGTCGAACAGGATTTCCCCCGCCTCTTCGCCTTCCAGGCCCGCAAGGCGGCGGCGCTGATGACCGGGCCCGAGCCCGAGATGTTCGTCTACCTCGCGCCCACCGACATCAGCCTGCGGATCGCGCGGCTGATCCAGCGCAGCTGGGAGGGGCTGGACGGTGCCATCGTGCGCGTTGCGACGGACTGGAGCGGCGCGATGGATATTCTCGGGCTGCCGCAGGCGCTCCGCGACGAGATGGTCCTGCGCGACGCCTGAGGGGCCGCGCCTTTGCCCTTGGCAAGCGCCGCCTGCCCCGGTCATGCTGGGGGTGCCAGCCACAGGCCGGAGATGGGGGAACGCAGGATGACGGACGCAGCCTTCACCCTCGGGATCGAAGAGGAATACCTGCTCGTCGACCGCGAGACCGGCGCGCTGCGCGAAGCGCCCGAGGGGCTGATGGAGGCCTGCGCGGCCGAGCTGGAGGGGCAGGTCAGCCCCGAGTTCCTGCAATGCCAGATCGAGATCGGCACCCGCGTCTGCCGCGACATCACCGCCGCGCGCGACGACCTGCGGCGGCTGCGCGCCACCGTCTCGGCCCATGCGGCGGTGCATGGGCTGTCGCCCATCGCCGTCTCCTGCCACCCGTTCGCCGACTGGAAGGACCAGCACCACCCCGACCGCGACCGCTACAACCGGCTGGCGCAGGATCTTGGCGGCGTGGTGCAGCGCATGCTGATCTGCGGGATGCATGTGCATGTCGGCCTGCCCGATGACGAGACGCGCATCGACCTCATGGGGCAGCTGTCGTATTTCCTGCCGCACATGCTGGCGCTTTCGGCCTCCTCGCCCTTCTGGCAGGGGCAGGACACGCGGCTGGCCTCCTACCGGTTGACGGTCTTCGACAACCTGCCGCGCACCGGCCTGCCGCCGCAGTTCAACTCCTGGGCGGAATACGAGCGCACCACCGAGACGCTGATCGAGCTGGGGTTGATCGAGGACACGACGAAGATCTGGTGGGATCTGCGCCCCTCGCACCGCTTCCCCACGCTGGAAACCCGCATCTGCGACGTCTCCCCCCGGATGGAGGATGCGCTGTCGCTGGCCGCGCTGGCCCAATGCCTTGCGCGGTTCCTCCATCGGCTGCGCCAGAAGAACCAGCGCTGGCGCATCTACGACCGGTTCCTCGTGAACGAGAACCGCTGGCGCGCGCAGCGCTACGGCACGTCCGAGGGGCTGATCGATTTCGGCGCGCGGGCGATCATCCCGCTGACACAGGCGGTCGCGGATATCCGCGAGTTGATCGCGGAAGATGCCGCGGCGCTGGGCTGCGAGGCCGAGATCGCGCGGCTGGCCCATATCGCCGAGACCGGCACCAGCGCCGCGCGGCAGCGCGCCGTCTATGCTGATGCGCGCGAGGCGGGACAGGACCACGCCACCGCGATGCGGGCCGTGGTCCATCACCTGATCGAGGAATACCATCTCGATCTCTGAGGGCCGCGGGCGCGGCCTTGCAAAACTCCTGCAACACTCGTTAATTAAACGAGCGTTCAATTCCGGTGAGGGCTCAGGGGGAGGAGCGGACGATGGACTTCGCATTGAGCGAGGAGGCGCAGGCCGTGTTCGACATGGCGCGCGACTTTGGCCAGGCCGAGATCGCGCCGCATGCGCAAGAGTGGGAGCGCGCGGGCACGATCCCGAAAGAGTTGTGGCCGAAACTGGCCGCTCTGGGCTTCGGCGGGCTCTACGTCAGCGAGGACAAGGGCGGATCGGGCCTATCGCGGCTCGAGGCGACGCTGGTCTTCGAGGCGCTGGCGCAGGCCTGCCCCTCGGTCTCGGCCTTCCTGTCGATCCACAACATGTGCGCCAAGATGATCGAGCTTTACGGCTCGGACGATCTGCAGGCGCGCTACCTGCCTGCCGCCCTGTCGATGGAAAATTTCTTTTCCTACTGCCTGACCGAACCCGGCTCGGGCTCGGACGCGGCGGCGCTGAAGACGCGCGCGGAGCGCACGAACGAGGGCTATGCGCTGACGGGCGCCAAGGCCTTCATCTCGGGCGGGGGGTATTCGGACGCCTATATCGTGATGTGCCGCACCGGCGGGGACGGGCCCAAGGGCATCTCGGCGGTGATCGTGGATGATGGCGCGCCGGGCCTGTCCTTTGGCGGGCTGGAGGACAAGATGGGCTGGCGCAGCCAACCCACGCGGCAGGTGCAGTTCGACGCCTGCGCGGTGCCGGCGGGCAACCTGCTGGGCGAGGAAGGCCAGGGCTTTCGCTACGCGATGGCGGGGCTGGACGGCGGGCGGCTCAACATCGCCGCCTGTTCGCTGGGGGCGGCGGAGGCGGCGCTGGCGGCAACGCTCTCCTACATGGGCGAGCGGCAGGCCTTCGGCCAATCCATCGACCAGTTCCAGGCGCTGCAGTTCCGCCTGGCCGACATGGAGATCGAGCTGGAGGCCGCACGCGTGATGCTGCGGCAAGCGGCGTGGAAGCTGGACAACGCCGCGCCGGACGCGACGAAGCATTGCGCCATGGCCAAGAAATTCGTGACCGAGGCGGGCAGCCGGATCGTGGATCAGTGCCTGCAGCTGCATGGCGGCTACGGCTACCTTGCCGATTACGGGATCGAGAAGCTGGTGCGCGACCTGCGGGTTCACCAGATCCTCGAGGGCACGAACGAGATCATGCGGATGATCGTGGCGCGTCACATGCTGGCGGCGCGCTAGGTGGCGGGCGTCGGATTCCGTATTTGGGGGAAGATGAAGGACAAGGGGCGCGAGCATGGCTGACGGTATCCACATCCGGGTGCAGGGGCGCGCGGGGCGCATCACCCTGGCCCGGCCCGAGGCGCTGAACGCGCTGAGCTACGAGATGTGCACGGCCATCGAGGCGGCGTTGGACGCTTGGGCCGCGGATGACGCCGTGGCGCTGGTCGTAGTCGACGCCGAGGGCGACAAGGCGTTTTGCGCGGGCGGCGACATCGCGCAGATGCATGCCACCGGCATGGCGGGCGATTACGCCTATGGGCGCCGGTTCTGGGCCGATGAATACCGGATGAACGCCAAGCTGTTCCATTTCCCCAAACCCGTGGTCAGCCTGATGCAGGGCTTCACCATGGGCGGCGGCGTCGGCGTGGGCTGCCATGCCTCGCACCGGGTGGTCTGCGAGCCCTCGAGGATCGCCATGCCGGAATGCGGCATCGGGCTGGTGCCGGACGTGGGCGGCTCGCTTCTGCTGGCGCGCGCGCCGGGGCGGCTGGGGGAATATCTCGGGACCACGGGGACAAGGATGGGACCGGGCTGCGCCATCCACGCGGAGTTTGCCGATTACTTCATCCCGCGCGACGGCTGGCCCGCGCTGGTGGCCGAGCTGTGCGAGAGCGGCGACTGGGAGGCGGTGGACCGCGCGGCCCACGCCGCGCCCGACAGCCCGCTGGCGGCGGCGCAGGCCGAGATCGACCGGCTCTTCGCAGGCGACGGGTTGCGCGACGTGCTGAACCTGTTGACGCGCTCCGAGGCCCCGATCGCGCAGGACGCGCTCGCGGCGCTGCAGCGCAACAGCCCGCTTTCGGTCGCCTGCACCATCGAGCTGGTGCATCGCGCGCGGATGCGCGACACGATCGAACATGCGCTGCAGCAGGAATACCGCTTTACCTACCGCGCGATGGAGAAGGGCGATTTCCTCGAGGGCATCCGCGCCGCGATCATCGACAAGGACAAGAGCCCCCGCTGGCGGCACGCAAGCCTTGACGCGGTGGCGGCGACCGAGGTCTCGGGGATGCTTCTGCCGCTGGGCGTGGACGAGTTGAAACTGGACGGCTGAAGGGAGAGCGCCATGAAGATCGGGTTCATCGGGCTGGGCAACATGGGCGCGCCGATGGCGGCCAACCTTGCCGCGGCGGGGCATGAGGTGACGGGGTTCGACACCGTGGCCGCCCCGCCCGCGGGCGTGGCGCAGGCCGCCAGCGCGGCCGAGGCGGCTGCGGGGGCGGAAGTGGTCATCACGATGCTGCCCAATGGCGCGATCCTGAAGGCCGTGGCCGGTGACGTCATCCCGGCGATGCAGTCGGGCGCGGTGCTGCTCGATTGCTCGACGGTGGACGTGGCCAGCGCCCGCGAGGTCGCGGCGATGGCCGAGGCGGCGGGGCTTGGCGCGCTCGACGCGCCGGTCTCGGGCGGCGTGGGCGGCGCGGCGGCGGGCACGCTGACCTTCATGGTGGGCGGCGGCGAGGCGGGTTTTGCCACGGCGAAACCGCTCTTCGAGGTGATGGGGCAGAAGGCCGTCCATTGCGGCCCGGCGGGCAACGGACAGGCGGCCAAGATCTGCAACAACATGATCCTCGGCGTGACCATGATCGCCACCTGCGAGGCCTTCGCGCTGGCCGACAAGCTGGGGTTGGACCGGCAGGCGATGTATGACGTCGTCTCGACCTCCTCGGGGCAAAGCTGGTCGATGACCACCTATTGCCCGGCGCCGGGCGTGGGCCCGAAAAGCCCGTCTGACAATGGCTACACCCCCGGCTTCGCCGCCGACCTGATGCTCAAGGATTTGCGCCTGAGCCAGGCGGCGGCCAGCGATGCCGATGCCGACACTCCGATGGGCGCGCTGGCCGCAGCGCTTTATGCGCGGTTCGTGGAGGAGGAGGACGGGGCCGGGCGCGATTTCTCGGCGATGCTGCCGCGGTTCGAGACCCGGACGCGCGAAAGTTGATCGGGGCCGGGCACAAGATTTTTCTTGGGCCTGTTGCGAAAATGTGGCACTTTGGAGCGGAGACTCCAAGATATGTCCGCTTCAAGTGCCCGGCGTGTCGGCATCATTGCTCAGGTGCACCTCAGCCGCCGCGCCGGGCCGCGGAGCCACTCAGATCCCCCCTGACCCCCGACCGATGCGCGCCGTGCCGCGACCCCGCGCGCGGCCTTACGCCAGTTCGATGGTCACGCGGCGGTTCTGGCGGCCCTTCTTCTCGATCTTGCCGATCGCCAGTTTCCCGATCTCGCCGGTGCGCGCCACATGAGTGCCGCCGCAGGGTTGCAGATCGACCTGGCCGGCCCCTTCACCGATCCGCACGAGGCGGATGCGCCCTGCGCCGCGCGGCGGCTGGACCGACATGGTCTTGACCAGCGCGGGGTTGGCGTCGAGCTCGGCCTCGGTGATCCAGTCCTCGGTCACCGGCAGGTCGCGGGTGACCAGCGCGTTCAGCCGTCCCTCGATCAGGGCCTTGTCCTCGGGTGCGTCGGGCATGTCGAAATCGAGCCGCCCCTTGTCGGCGCCCACGGCACCGCCGGTCACCGGCAGCGGGATGACCACCGACAGCAGGTGCAGCGCGGTATGGATGCGCATGTGGCCCAGCCGCCGCTCCCAATCGAGGCGCTGGCCCACCGCGGCCCCCACCTCGGGCAGCTTCACCGCCTCGGCGGGGCCCAGCACGATCGCGCCGCCCTCGCCCTTGACGGCGGTGGCGATGGGGATGCGCCCGCCGTCCCAGTCCAGCGCGCCGCTGTCGCCCGGCTGACCGCCGCCGCGGGCGTAGAAGATCGTGCGGTCGAGGATGATGCCGCCCTCTTCGGTCAGGCCGATGACCCTGGCCTGATGGGATTTGCGGTAGGGGTCGCTCAGGAATACCGGCTCGGTGCTCATTCTGGCCTGTCCTTCTCGGCCCCGCCTGTCGGGGCTCCAGTGTCTTGGGCTGCGGCGTCGGCGGGCGACGCGGCCGGGGGCGCGCGCAGTGCCTCGGGGTTGCGCAGCCAGATGTCGCGCTGCGCGAAGGGGATCTCGATCCCCTCGGCGACGAAGCGTTCCGCGATGCGGTGGTTCAGCTCGGTCTTGACCGCCACCAGCTTGTTCACGTCGCGCAGGATGCAGCGCATCCGGAAATCGAGGCTGTCGGCCCCGAAGCCGAGGAAATCGACCCCCGGTTCGGGAAAGCGCGCGACATCGGGATGCGACTGGGCGATCTCGGTCAGGATCTGCTGCACGCGGCGGGTGTCGGTGCCATAGGCGACCCCCACGGTCAGCACCGCGCGCCCGATGGTGTTGCCCCGCGTCCAGTTGGTGACCGTCCCCGCGATCAGGTCGGCGTTGGGCACGATCACGTCGGTCTTGTCGAAGGTCTCGATCGTGGTGGAGCGCACCGAGATCGCCTTGACGATGCCCATGTTGCCGCCGACCTCGATCCAGTCGCCCTCGGAAATCGGGCGCTCGATCAGCAGGATCAGGCCCGAGACGAAGTTGTTGACCACGTTCTGCAGGCCGAAGCCGATGCCGACCGACAGCGCGCCCAGCACCACGCCGAGCGCGGTCAGGTCGATCCCCGCGGTGGTGATGGCGATGACCGCGGCCAGCGCGATGCCGACATAGCCCAAGCCCGAGACGACCGCGTTGCGCGCGCCCGCGTCCAGCCGGGTGCGCGGCAGCACCGTCGTGCGCAGCGCACCCTGCAACAGCCGCGTGACGATCATGCCGATGGCGAAGACCGCGACCACGGCCAGCACGATGGCCGGCGTGATCCGCGTGTCGCCCAGCTGGAAGCCGGCGAAGAACTGCGCGATGATCTCGGACAGCTGCTCGGGGCGCACGCCCCAGGCCAGCAGCACCAGCGGCGAGATGGCAAAGACCAGAAGCAGGTTCAGAAGAACCGGAAGAAGCGCCTCGCCGACCTCGTCCTGCGATTTCTTCGAGATCAGCGCGTAGACATCGCGGATCGGACCTTGCAGCGCGACAAGAACCCCAGCGATCCCCAGCGTCAGCGCGGTCGGGCGCATCAGCGCCTCGGCAAGGTTGAGATAACCCACCGCCGCCAGCAGCGGGCCGCCGATGCCGATGACCCTGAGCGCCAGCCCGAAGACCGCCAGCATCCGCAGGGTAAAGCCGCCCTCGGTCTCGCCCTCGGTCTGCGCTGCGGCCACCCCGGCGCGGTGCCGCCGCGCGAGGCTCTCGAGCCGCAGGAACCCGAAAGCCATGCCGATATAGACCGGCAGAACGAAGGCGCCGCGCGCCGCCAGCGGCACGACATCCTGCGCGACGATGGTTTCGGCCACCGTGCCCAGCCCGAGGAACAGGCCGACCAGCAGGATCGCCCGGCGCAGCGGCGCGCGCAGCTCGTCGCCCACGGAAAACGCGGCTTGCAGCCCGGTGTTGGCCGGAAACAGCCGCCCGGCCAGCCAGAGCGCGAGATAGGCCAGCACGCAGGCCTCGATCACCGCCTCGAGCAGGGTCTGCCCGCTTCGGCCCAGAAGGTCGAGCGAGGCCACCGCCAGCCCCAGCAGCATCAGCCCCGCGATGGGCAGCGCCACCTGCAGCAGCGACACCAGAAAGGCCAGCGCTCCCCGCCCGCGCCGCGAGGCGACCTGAAGCTGCATCCGCTCGGTCCAGCGCCCCACGATATAGCGGCTGCGCACCAGCAGCAGCAGTGCCACGGCACCAAGGGCCAGCGACAGCGGCAGCCGCTCCCAGATCGTTTCCCCGGCAAGGCGCGCCGCCTCGAGCTGGCGTCGGATCTCGGTCTCGATGCCAAGGCCAAGCTCGGCCAGCCCTGTCAGCGCGGGCGGCCAGTTGAGCGGGTTGACCGGTGCCGGGTCACGTTCCAGCAGGGCGCGGGCCTGCCGGTCGGCAAGGATGCGGTCGATCTCGGCGATCAGCCCGTTGGCGCGGTTGAAGGCCTCGGTCGCGGTCACCCGCGGCACCTGTGCCTCGGCCAGCTGCGCGTTGAGCGAGGCGCGCCGCTCGGCGATGGCCTGCGGCTCGGTCGC
>JAOARA010000451.1 GCA_025211115.1 Roseicyclus sp.
CAGGATGATCGGCGTGATCGTCTGGGTCATGGTCACCTCTGCCGCCCCGTTACTCGCCGGTAACAGATCATGGATTGCCGCGGGGATACACCCCGAAGCTGGCACCGATGTCCAGTGCCGCGCAGACCGGGCAGCGCCGCGTCATGCCGCGTCACACCGCGTCACGGCACTGGCCCGGCAGGGCCGACCGCCCGCTCCAACGCGGCGGCCAGCAGAGCGTCCGCGGGATCGGGCGCAGCCGCCTCGGGGGCGGGCACGACCGTCGCGTGGGGGTGCATGTGGCGGCGCAACCGCGCCACGGGCGACAGCGCAACCGGCGCGGCCCGCGCCCCGCCCTGCCCGAGATGCAGCGCCGCCGCCCGCGTCAGCAGGCCCGGCCCGGTCCCGAACCAGCGATGATCCCTGTCCCCCGCAAGCCCCGAGGCGACCAGCATCGCAAACGCCCGCCGGGCAAGCGCATGACCCGCGGGCAACAGCAGCGCATCGGCGCAGACCGACCCGTCGACATCGCGGAACACACGCGCGCCCCGCGCGCCATCCAGCAGCGCATCCACCCGGCCCGAGGGCCATTGCCCCGCCGACACGACCGCACCGCCCCGCGTGACCGCAAGCGCCAGCATCAGCATGTCGGCCCGCTGCGCCGCCTCGGGCAGCCCGCGGAACACCCGCAGGGCATCATCGCCCCCGGCCTCGGCGACACGGGCCGCGCCCTCGGCCAGCCCATGCACCGTGACCGGGCGCCGCGTCGCCGCGCGCCACGCCGCGAACAGGCGCTCGGCCTCGGCGCCGGGCGCACCGGCAAAGGGCCAGACGAGGTGAACCGCCTCGGGCGGCCCGGCCTGCGCATCGCCCCCGCGCGGGGCCGGACCCTGCGCGTCCAGCAGGCGGCGGGCCGGCAGGAAAAACCCCTCGGCCAGCGTCGCCAGCCGGTCGAGGTCGCCGCCGGTCCAGTCGATGCCCGCAGCCGCAAGGATACGCGCCTCGTTCAGCAGGCTGCCGACCCGCGTCGCCCGCGGCCGGTGGACAAGCGCCGCCTCCAGCGCGCCCGCGCCGGGCGGCAGCCGGGCCAGAAGCGCCTCGGCCTCGGGCAGCTTGCCTGTCAGCAAACAGGCCTCGATCTCTGCGACACCGGGCAGGCTCGCCCCCTCCCGCGCCAGCGCCAGCCGCGACGGCCCCGCGCCCTGCACGATCCCGCAGGCCTCCTCGGCCAGCATCGCCAGCGCCGCGATCGCGCGATCCTCGGGCCAGCGCCGCCGACAGGCGCGCAGGTATCGCGCGGCCAGCGGGCCGCCGCCCCCGGCCAGCAGCACGCGGCCCAGCCGCTCGGCGGCCTCGGCATCGCGCCGCGCGACCGGCTGGGCGCGGACCCGGTCCAGCGCGGCCCGCGGCCCGGCGCAGAGCAGCCGCTGCTCGATCTCGAAGGCCTGCCGGTCCGTGTCGGACCACCCGGCCGCGTCGAAGCGCGCGACAAGCGCCGCGGCGATCTCGGGCCGCCCGGCGCGGCTGGCACAGGCGACAAGGCGCAAAGCGCCATACCAGGGCAGCGCCCGCGCCGACAGGCAAGCCCCGAGGGACCGGTCAAGCCCGGCGGCATCGCCCGCGGCCAGCGCCGCCTCCAGCGCGGCAAGCTCGGGCCATGGCCCCGGTTCCTCCGCCGCCCCCTCCGCCCCCTGCGCTTGCACGGCCCGGTCGCGCAGCGCGGCAACCTCGGCCGCATGCGCGGGGCCGGGCGGCAGGGCCTCGAGCGTGGCGCGCGCCAGCGTGGCCTCCCCTCCCGCCAGCAGACCCTGCGCGATGCGCAGGCGCAGTTCGGGGTGATCGGGCGCATGGGCCAGCGCGGCATGGGCCGCGGTGCGCGCCGCCGCCCGGTCGCCCCGCTTCAGCGCGCCCTCGATCAGGGCGAGATGCGCAAGAGGGGCCGCAGGGTCATGGCCGAGAAGCGCCCGGCACAGCGCCCCGGCCCCATCCGCCTGCCGCGCGTCGCGCGCCAGCGCGATGGCCAGGTCCAGCTCGGGCCGCGTCGGATCGGCCCCGAGGCTCGCCGCGACCCAGGCCGCCGCAGCGCCCGGCCCCTCGTGGTCGCGCAAGGCCTGCGCTGTCCGGGCCAGCAGGCGCGTGTTGCCGGGCAGATGGCGCAGCCCCTCGCGCCCGGCCTCGACCGCCTCGGCGGTCCGGCCAAGGCGGTGCAGCGCCTCCACCAGCCCGTTCCGCGCCCGCTCATGGGTCGGGTCGGTGTCGAGCACGCGGGCAAGAAGCGTGACCGCGCGGGCCAGGTCATCCGGCGCGGCTTGCTCGGCCAGCGCACCGGCCAGACCGACGCGCAGCGGGGTGATCCAGCCCGGCGCGTCGCTCATGTCCTCGAGCTGCGCGGCCAGCGCGCGCACCCGGTCTGCAAAGCTCTCCTCGTCCAAGGCCGCCAGGGATCTGCCCGCCCGTTGTCGCACCGTTACCGGCCCCGACGATAGGACCGCGGGCCGCGGCTTGGCAATGACGGCGCATCGGCACGGCGTATGCACGGGGTGTGTACGGAGTGTGTACGGGATGTGTACGCCCCGCGCGGGCCACTCAGCCGGGCGGCGGCGGCAAGACCTCGACCCGCGGCGCGCGGGTGACGTTCCACGCGGGAACCTGCGCGCGGGCGCGCTCCACGGCCGACAGGTCGAGGTCGAGCACCCGCAGCGACGGCGCGTCCTCGCCCATTTCGGCCAGCACCTCGCCCCATGGCCCGACGGCCAGCGCATGACCGTAGGTGACGCGCCCGTCGGCATGTTGCCCCGCCTGCGCGGCGGCCAGCACGAAGGCCCCCGTCTCGATCGCGCGGGCGCGCAAGAGCACCTCCCAATGGGCGCGGCCCGTGGGCACGGTAAAGGCCGAGGGGATGAACATCAGCACCGCGCCCGCCTGCGCATAGGCGCGATAAAGGTAAGGAAATCTAAGGTCATAGCAGATCGACAGGCCGAACAGCCCCCAAGGCGTCCGGGCCAGCACGGCGCGGTCGCCGGGGACGAAGCGCTTGGACTCGCCGATGGGCGCCTGCCCCTCGAGCGCCACGTCGAAGAGGTGGATCTTGTCATACTCCGCCACGATCCCGCCCGCGGCGTCGATCAGCGTGGAATGGTTCAGGAACCGCCCGTCCGGCCCCAGCACCGGGGTCGAGCCGGTGTGCAGCCAAAGCCCGTGCTTCGCCGCAAGGTCGCGGCAGGCGGCGATGAACGGATCGTGTTCCGCCCCGACGACCTGCTGCCGCGAGGTCTCCGG
This sequence comes from Roseicyclus sp., assembly GCA_025211115.1. Lineage (GTDB taxonomy): Bacteria > Pseudomonadota > Alphaproteobacteria > Rhodobacterales > Rhodobacteraceae > Roseicyclus. Next base: position 3,259 of record JAOARA010000451.1, read on the forward strand.
ATCACGGTTCATCAACCCCGCCACCTCCGGCAGCGCCAACAGCTCCGCCCCCTCCTCGGCGGCCTGCCGCGCAAGCGCAGAAACGCTTGAAATATTGGCCTCATGCGTGTCGCCCGAGCACATCTGCGCCAGCGCGACGCGCAGGGTGGCGGCCTTCATGACCGGCTCAGGGTGCGCGCGACGGCATCCTTCCAGCCCGCATAGCGCGCCGCGCGCGCAGCCTCGTCCATCCGCGGCTCGAAGGTCCGGTCAAGCGCCCATGTCCGGGCGAAACCCTCGGCATCGGGGTAGACGCCCGCGCACATCCCCGCGACCCACGCCGCCCCCAGCGCCGTCGTCTCCAGCACCTCGGGCCGGTCCACCGGCGCGCCCAGGATGTCGGCGAGGAACTGCATCGTCCAGTCCGACGCGCTCATCCCGCCGTCCACGCGCACGTTGCCGCCGCCCGCGCCCTGCCAGTCGGCGGTCATCGCCTCGACGAGGTCACGGGTCTGGTAGCCGACGCTTTCCAGCGCCGCGCGCGCGAACTCGGCAGGGCCGGAGTTGCGCACGAGCCCGTGGATCGCCCCGCGGCAATCCGGGTCCCAGTAAGGCGCGCCCAGCCCGGTGAAGGCCGGCACGAGGTAAAGCTGCTGCGCGGGGTCCGCAGCCTCGGCCAGAGGGCCGCTTTCGGCGGCGTCCCTGATGATCTTCAGCCCGTCGCGCAGCCATTGCACCACCGCGCCCGCGATGAAGATGGACCCTTCCAAAGCGTAGGTCGGTTTGCCGTCGAACTGGTAGGCGATGGTGCCCAGCATCCGGTTCTGCGAGCGGACCAACGTCTCGCCCGTGTTCAGAAGCGCGAAGCACCCGGTGCCGTAGGTCGATTTCAGCATCCCCGGCGCGAAACAGGCCTGCCCCAGCGTCGCCGCCTGCTGGTCGCCCGCGACGCCCAGAATGGGGA
>JAOARA010000452.1 GCA_025211115.1 Roseicyclus sp.
GCCGGACGAGGAACTGGGCCGTATGGTCGAGGCCGAGGGCTTCGGCATGCTGGTCATGGGGGCCTATGGCCACAGCCGCATCCGCAGCCTGATGATCGGCTCCACCACGACCGAGATGATGCGCTCCTGCAAGGTGCCGGTGCTGCTGCTGCGCTGCCCGCGGACAGACGTCGCCCCCGGCCGTCCCCGGCCGCGCTCAGAGCCCCGAGGCCGGGCGCGGCGCGTCCAGCGTGGTCAGCACCCACTCCGCGAAGTCGCGCGCGACGCGGTCCGTTGCGCGGTCGAAGGCCTCCACGATCTCGCCCGCCTCGAGCGAGGCGGCGCTGTCGCTGGCCTCGAAGCTCCGCGTCGAGAGCACCCGCACCCCGTCCTCGCGCAGGATGCGCGACACCATCCTGACCTCGACTTGCGCCCCGTCACTGCCCTCGGGGGCCAGCGCCTCGAAGGCCAGAAGCTCGGTCACGATGGCGAAATCGCCACTGGGGCCAAGCGGCCTGCGCCCGACGTAGCGAAACGCCCCCGTCGCATCCAGCGTGCGCGTCAGCACGGTCTGGACCATGACCGGCGCGGCCTCGCCCCAGCGCGCCTCGGGCAGGTAGGCCGCGGCCAGGCGCGTGGGCCGGATCATGATCCGGTCGGTCTCCAGCGCGCCGCTGGTGGTCGGCAGCTCGACGATCACGTCCCGCGGCAGGCTGGCACGCGCGGGCCGGATGTCGGAGGGGGCCTGCACCTCGTAGACGTCGAGCGGCTCGGTCGCGTCACCCAGCGCGGTCAGCGCCGCGCAGCCCGACAGGAGCGGCAGCGCCGCGCCGAGCAGAAGCGGGCGAAGGCGACGGCCGATGAAATGGCCGATGACACGTCCAGGGGAACGGGCAGGAGCGGGGGCAGGGGGCACGCGGGTCACCTCCGGAATTCGGGAACGTCGCGGTTCAGCAGGAACTGCGCCGGATTGCGGGAAATCGTTTCGGTCAGGGCGTCGAGATTGCGGATCAGCGTCCGCGTTTCGGTGGCCAGCCGCGTGTAGAGCGGCAGCGCCGTTGTGGTGAACTCCGAGATGCCGGGCGTCGCGCCGTCGACCAGCCCCTGCAGCCCGGCAAAGCTTTCGGTGGCGGCCTGGCTGGCCGCGCGCAGGTCGGCCGAGATCAGCGGCAGGTCGCCCGCGACCGTGCCCACCGCCTCGGTCAGCGCGGCGACGGTGCCGCGCAGCTCGGCCACCAGCGCCTCCATCTCGTCGTTGATCAGCCGGTCCGCCCCGTCGAAGGCGCGTTCGGCGGCCACCAGCGTGCGCTGCCCGGTCTCGAGCGCGGCGTTGATCGCGGCAAGCGTGGCGTTGGCCTCGGCGAAGGTGTCGCTCACCTGTGCCATCGTGCCGCCGGCCTGCGTCACCAGCTCGGGCAGCCCCTCGGTCGCCGCCGACAGGTCGGCCCCCACCGTGGTGATGACGCCGCGCGCGGTCTCGGCGGCGGCGCGGACATCCTCCATCAGCGCCGGAAGGTCCGTGGTCGCGGTGGCGTTGATCGTGGCGATGGTCTCGGTCGCCGCGGCGACGGCCACGCGCGTCTCGGACAGAAGCGGCGCGCCCTCGTCCTCGATCAGCCCGTCGAGGCGGCTGGCCGCGGCCCCCACCGCCGCCGACGCCGTGTCGAGCGACCCGATCAGCCCGTCGATCCGGGCCAGCGTCGCCTCGGCCTCCTCGAGGCGCGCGGTGGCCGTCGTGCCGGTCGTGGCCAGCGTCGCCATCAGCGCGCTTGCGTCGGTGCGCATCACCGCCAGCTCGCCGCGGAAGGCGGCCAGCGTCTCGGCCACGTCATCGGTCAGCGCGCTCAGGTCCTCGGCGACGTAGCGCCGCCCCTCGGCAATCGCGCCCTGCGCCAGGTTCAGCGTGTCGGTGCCGCTGGCCACCACCGCGGTGGCCTGGTCGGCCAGCAGGTCGATGGATTGCAGCGTCTCGTCCGCCGAGGCCAGCACCACCGACAGGTCGCGCGTCAGCGCGTCGAGCGTGCTGTTGAAGCGGTTGATCTGCTCGGTGAACTGCGTGACCGTCGTGGTGATCCCGGAAATCCCGTCCAGCGCGGCCACGAACTCCTCGGAGGCCGTTTCCACGTTGGCGATGATCCGCTCCAGCCGCCCCTCGTTCGCGCCGCTGAACAGCTCGCCGATCTCCTGCACCACGCGCAGGGTCTCGGTGATCAGCTCGGGCGCATCCTCGGTCAGGGTCTGCAGCGTCGAGCGGCCCGCCTCGATCTCGGGCACCTCGCCGTCGGCGGGATCCAGAAGCGGGCTGTCGGCGCTGCCCGGCCCGATGCCCACGAAGGAGACACCCGTCACCCCCTGCGCCTCGATGGTGGCGACGCTGTCGGCGCGCACCGGCGTCTCGGCATCCACCTCGAGCCGCACCAGGATCGTGCCGTCGCGCTCGGGCGCCAGCCGCACATCCACGACCTGCCCCACCGGCAGCCCGCTGAAGCGCACGTCCGAGGCCGCACTCAGCCCCGCGACCGAGGCGAAGCGCACGTCGTAATACGCGAACTGCCGGTCCAGCTCGACGCGGGCCAGCCACAGGAAGAACCCCAGGATGCCCAGCATCCCGGCCAGGGCGAAAAGCCCGATCAGCAGATAATTCGCCTTGGTTTCCAACTACGGCCCTTCTTCTTCTTGCCCGGTTGCGGTCGCCGTGTGCCGCGCGGTGGCATGTGCTGCGCGCGCGCGCGGTCCGTGAAAATAGTCGCGCACCCATGGATGATCCACGGACAGCATGTCCTCCATCGTGCCGGTCACCAGCACCCTGCGTTCCGCCAGCACCGCGACCCGGTCGCAGACGGCGTGCAACGTGTCGAGGTCATGGGTCACCAGGAAGACGGTTAGGCCAAGCGACCGGCTGAGTCCACGGATCAGGCTGTCGAACTCGCTCGCCCCGATCGGGTCAAGCCCCGCGGTCGGCTCATCCAGAAAGACGATCTCGGGGTCGAGCGCCAGCGCCCGCGCCAGCCCCGCGCGCTTGCGCATGCCCCCCGACAGCTCGGAGGGGAACTTGTCGCCCGCGAAATGGGGCAGGCCGACCATCGAGATCTTCAGATCCGCCAGCGCCCGCGCGACATCGGGCGCAAGCGACGGCACCGCCTTCATCGGCACCTCGACATTCTCGCGCACCGTCAGCGACGAGAACAGCGCGCCGTCCTGGAACATCACGCCCCACCGCGCCTGCAGCGCCGCGCGCTCGGACAGGTCGGCGCGGCGCACGTCGGTGCCCAGAACGCGGATCGTGCCCTCGGCCGGCTCCTGCAGGCCCGCGATGCTGCGCAAAAGCACCGACTTGCCGGTGCCCGAGCCGCCCACGATGCCCAGCACCTCGCCGCGACGGACATCGAGGTCCAGCCCCTCATGCACCACCTGCGACCCGAACTGCGTGCGCAGGCCGCGCACCTCGATCACGGTCTCCTGCCCGTTCCCTTCCCGGCTCATATCCCGATCTCCGCGAAAAAGACCGAGAACAGCGCGTCGGCCACGATCACCGCGAAGATCGCCGCCACCACCGCCTTCGAGGTCTGCCGGCCCAGCGACTCGGCATTGCTGCCCACCTGCATGCCCGCGTGGCAGCCGATCACGCCGATGATCAGCGCAAAGACCGGCGCCTTGACCATCCCCACCGTCAGGTGGCCCAGGTCGGTCCCCTCGACGAAGCGGGTGCGGAACATCGCGGGCGAGATGCCCAGCTCCAGCCACGACATCAGCGCGCCCCCCAGCAGGCCCGAGACATTGGCGATCAGCCCGAGGATCGGCAGCATCACCAGCAGCGCAAGGATGCGCGGCACGAACAGCACCGTGGCGGGGTCGAGGCCGAGGGTGCGCATCGCGTCGATCTCCTCGCGCATCTTCATCGACCCGATGGCCGCCGTGAAGGCCGAGGCCGTGCGCCCCGCCACGATGATCGCGGTCAGCAGGATGCCCAGCTCGCGCAGGATCGACACCGCGATCAGGTCCACGACGAAGACCTCGGCCCCGAACTGCCGCAACTGCGAGGCCCCCTGGAAGGCCAGCACGATCCCGATGAGGAAGGCCATCAGCGCCACGATGGGCACGGCCTTCAGCCCGACCTCCTCGCAATGATGCACCAGCGCGGTGAAGCGGAAGCTGCCGGGGTGGCGCAGGCTGCGCGCCAGCCGCGCAAGGAACAGGCCGAGATAGCCGGTCAGCCCGCGCGCGGTCGCGCCGGCCTCGGCGACGCTGCGCCCGAAGCGGGCGATGGCATGGGCGGGGCCGCGGGGCGCGGGGGCGGGGCGGTCCTCGGGCTGCGGCAGGGCGCGGCGCACGGTCTCCAGCACCGCTTCCATCGCCTCGGTCGTGCCCTCGAGCGTGCAGCGCCCCGTCCGCGTGACGACGAACCACGCCCCCGCCGTATCCAGCCGCGTCACGCCCGACAGGTCGAGCACCAGCGCGCCCCCCTCCGGCACGTCGGGCATCCGCTCGGCCAGCGTGCCGACGGTATGGATCGTCAGCGGCCCGCGCAGCGCGACCTCGACCTGCCGCCCGCTGCCGCCGACCAGAAGCTCCACCGAAGTCGCCATGGAAGCCATGCCCATCCTGCCGCCTCCACCGGGCCGGGATCGCGCGTCCTTGCGCCTGTCCTGAAGGGCCAGCTTACGGCAGCTGCCGTCCGGGCTGCAATCGCAAGGCCCGGAATTCGCCCTGCGTCGTAAGGGCACCCGCCCGCGGGCGCGCGGCCCCTGGCCTCAAGACCCGTCGCAGAACGCGGCCAGCGCGCGCCGCGTCTCGAGCGCCAGCGCCAGATCGCCGAGGATCGGCAGGATCGGTGCGTAGTCATAGCCCGCGCGCAGCTCGTAGCCGTTCGCCGCCGAGGCCGGGACCAGCGTGAACGCCGCCCCGCTCAACCCGAAGCCGAAACTGCCCATGTCCGACACGGTGCCCTCCGCCGGGACGCAGTCCGCCGACAGGATCGAGGCGCGCGCGGCCTCGTCGGCCAGCACCTCCAGCACGGTGGCGGCGTGGATCGCGCGGCCGACCTCGAACAGGCCGAAGACCAGCAGCAGCAGGGCGCTGCCGACAAGCGCGAATTCCACCGCCGCCGCCCCCGCGGTCGCCCGCGCGAAGCGGCGCAGCGCGCGGACCGCGGCCGCCGCCGCCGCCCGCCGGGGGCGGCCGAAAGGGCGTCGCCTAGCCATCCTGCCGCGCCCAGGCCGGAACCTCGACACGCAGCACCGCGTCCAGCGCCCCGAGGCGCTCGGCCACCGCCGGGGGCAACAGCAGCGCCTCGCGCGACAGCGAGACCGAGATCGTGTAGGCCCCGTAGACGACATCCGGCGCGCAGGAGCCGCTGCAATCGACCACCTGCGCGGGCGCATCGGGGCAGAAACAGCTTTCCACCACCGACAGCGCCTCGAGCGTGACGCGCGCCTGCGTGGCCCCCTCCAACGCGCGGCGCAGGGCCTGTTCGACGCTGTCGCGCGACGCATCGGCCTGCATCGCGGCGAAGACACCGCTGCGCAGCGCATGTTCCACCGCCACCCGCTCGCGCAGCATCAACCCCAGGTCGAAGGCCAGCACCATCGCGGGCACCAGCATCGCGGCCAGCAGGCCGAACTCCACCGCCACGCCGCCGCGGCTCTCGCGCAGGAAGCTGCGCATCCCGTGGCGCGCGCTCATCTCACCACCATTGCCGCAGCTTCGCGGCAAGACGCTGGCCCAGCGGCAGCGCGGAGCCATAGGCCAGCCCGCCGTTGACGCGCGCGGCCAGCGCGATCAGCGCCTGCGACGCGGCCGCGCCCTCCTTGAACTGCACCGCGCTCTTGCCGGAATACTGCGCATGGCTGAACAGCGCGGCATCGGCGGGCACCCGCACCACCTGGTCGGCCCCGAGGCCCAGCATCTCGGTAAAGGCGCGGTCCGGCACCGCGTTGCCACGCTGCGAGCGATACTTGTTGAGAACCAGCGTCACGTCCCGGCTTGCGCCGCGCACGCCGCGCAGGCTTTCAAGCGCCTTTTGCGCCGTCAGAAGGCAGCCCAGCGTCGGCTCGGCGGTGATCACGACATGATCGGCCTGCGCCAGCGTCTTGCGGGTGCGGCTGTCCCAGACCGAGGGCATGTCGAACAGAAGCTGCCGACCCCGCCTGTCGGCAAGGCTGATGATCGCGTTCAGCGCCGGCGCGGCAAGATGCGGCGCGTTCTCGAAACTCGGCTCCACGAGGAGCAGCTTCAACCGTTCGTTCACCGGCACGAACAGCCGCTCCATCAGCACGTCGTCGATCGGGCTGCGCCGTCGCAGCACATCGGTCAGCGTGCGCGCGTCCACCGCGTCGAAATTCAGCGCGACCGTTCCGGTCTGCTGGTCGAGGTCCGCGAGGATCACCTCGGCCTCCGAGAACATCGAGATCGCCACCGCCACGGTCTGCGCGACGGTGGACGACCCCACGCCCCCCCGCACCCCGAGGAAAGCGGTCAGCCGGCCCTGCCGCACCTCGCCGATATCGGCGGCGACGGCCCCGAGCGCGTGGACCACCTCGGTCTCGGCAAAGGGGGGGAACAGGAACTCGCTCACGCCCAGCTTGAAGACATCCCGCAACAGTCGCTGGTCGGGCGGGGCCTCGGCGTTGATCAGGATCACGCGGGTGCGCGCCTCCAGCACCTGCGACAGCTCGGCCAGCTGTGCCAGCACCCGGTCGGGGTCTTCCTCGACCTCGACCAGCAGGATGTCGGGCGCGTGGGTCTCCAGGTAATGCAGGCTGGCCTGCCCCAGCCCGCCACGCTGGTAGCGCCAGCTCATGCGGCTGCAGGCGGGGTGTTTCTGCGTCGACCTCAGCCGCGCGATCACCGCCTCGGTCCGGGCGACGGCCAGCACGTCGAAGGGCGGCAGCCGCCGCGCCCCCGCGGGCCCCGCCGCATATGCCCCGTGCTCGAGGTCGATCCCGGTTCGGGCGGCGATCTGCTGCGCCTTTTGCTCGGTCATTGCGGGTCTCCTGGGCTTGCGGGTCAAAGCGCGCCGGCGCGGCGCACGCGCACCTCGACGGGCGGCGGCGGCAGCGGCATCACGACGTAGCGGGCGTCGGGGTCCTGCTCGGGGCGCAGGCTGATCGAGACGCGGCCGCGCTCCAGCGCGGTGGTCACGGCCTCCACCCCCAGCGGGTCCAGTTCCAGCGTGACGGTGCCCGCACCGCCCGACGCTGCGGGGGGCGACGCCGCGCCCGCTTCCGCGGGGGGCGCGATCACGCGGGCATTGGTCACCAGCGCGCGGCTTTCGGGCCAAAGCGCATCCTGCGGGGCAGGGGTGAAGATCACGTCCACCCGGTCCCCGTGCCGCAACTGGTCGGCGGCGGGCAGGCCGCCCCCCGACAGCATGAAGCCGCGCTTGCCGGCCGCGATATCCGCCGCGAGATCGCGCCGCGGAGGGTCGGGCGCGGGCGCGGGGGCCTCCTGCGCCTCGGGGGGCGTCGGGACCGCCGCGGGTTCGGGGCGCGCGGGCGGAACCATCCGGTCATCGGGGCTGCGCAGCAGCAGCGACAGGCTGCCCACCTGGGCTGCGGCCAGCGCATCGCCGGCGTCGCCGAAGGACAGCTCGAGCACCGCGTCGTGCCGGCTTGCCGCCAGCGCGCCCGCGGTGCGCGTCGCGCCCCCCACGAGCGCCGGTTCAAGCGACAGCACCCGCGCATCGGGGACAAGGATGCGGCTGACCGGCACATCGGCCCTGTCGGGGAAATGCACATGCACCAGGTCGACCCGGTCGCCGGGCGCGATGATCGAGCCGAGCGGCCGGGCCAGTTCCACCGGCAGCGACACCGGCCGCATCCCCGCCCCGACCTGCCGCATCGCGGCGGCCAGCGGGGCGGTGTCCGGCGCGGCTTGCGCGGCCTCGAAGGCCCGCGCCAGCACCGGCTCGCCGCCCCTGAGGTCGCGCACGGCGACCTTGCCCAGCAGCGCGCGGATCGCGTCGGGTTCATCCTCGCGCAGGATGAAACCGGTGATCACGAAATCCTCGGGCCAGTCGATCCAGGCGAAATCCTCGGGCAGGGCGGGCTCGCCCGCGGCGATGTCGCCGGTCAGCGCGAGAACCTCGGTGGTGACCGGCGCCTCGGGGGAGGGGGGCGCCACCGCGCCCGGCGCGGCCTCTTCGGCGACAGGGGGCGCGGTCGCCCGGTCCGCCTCGGGCGAGGAGGTGACGGGCCCCTGCATCATCAGCAGGAGCGCCCCGCCCCCCGACGCCACGGCGATCAGAAGCAGAATGGATCGGATCATGGTCGGTCTTTCCGCGTCAGCGTTGCAGGTTTCGCGCCGGTCGAGCCGGGCCGGACGGCCCCGAGGCTCGAGGCGGGCCAGTCACGGCATGGGGCAGGGCGGGCGCGCGCGGTCATCGGACGATCACCACGCCGGTCACGTCGTCATCCGGCCCCGAGGTGGTCCCGCACGCCCCCAGCCCCAGCCGTTCGCACAGCCGAAGCCGGTCCTCGTCGTCGCAGGTGATGTCCATCTCGCTGCGGCCGCCGAACTCGAACCGCTCGGCCACGAAGACGTAGCACCCCCGCCCCAGCGAGCCCTGGCCGCCGACCTCGACCTCGTAGCCCGGCAGGAACACGATCCCGTCCAGCGCCGTCGACGAGAACTCGGCCCAGGCAAGGCCGTCGTCGTCGTCATCATCGTCGTCGTCGTCGTCGTCGTCATCCCGCCCCACGGGCGGTTGCGAGAAGACCACCAGCCCCTCCCACGGGCCGGGGCCGAGACCGCTGCCGAAGCGCAGGTCGGCGTTCTTGTCCAGCTCCAGCTCGGCCCCGTTGATCAGGATGAACCCCGCCCCGTCCTCGACCGTCATGGTCACGCGGTTGGTGACCTCGAAACTGCCGCCGTCGATGACATAAAGGCCGGGCGCGAAGGTATACGCGCCACGCTCCAGCTCGAGGCCGCCGCGGAAGCGGCGCAGCGCAAGGCCGCTTGCGTGCGACCGCGTCGGCATGACGTCGTCTTCCCGGCGGCCCAGCGGATCGTCCGGCAGGTCGTCCAGCCCCTCGAGCCGCGGCAGGTCGGCGAGCTTGGGGGGCAGCGGCTCCGTCTCGGCGCGCTGGCGGATGCTCTCGCACGCGCTGCCCTCCGGGCCGAGCGTCAGGCGGCCGCGCACGTTGGGCGGCACCTCGACCTCGCCGCGGGTGGTGATGCAGGCGACGTCGATGGTGGTGTTGCCCCCGAACTCGATGGCCTCGTCGCTGTCGGAGTCGACCTGTATCCGGCACTCGGGCGCGATGATCTCGGTGCGCCCGCCGGTCTCCAGCCCTTCGCCGCTGCGCGCGAGCGCATGGAGGCAGACCAGCTCCGGCCCGCCGTCGCCCTCGCCCGACCCGCCGGTGTCGCCGCCGGCGGTCAAGGCGATGACGCTGGCCGCCGCCGGTCGCGGCGTGAGGGCGGGACCGGTCCCGGTGCCATCGCCCGGCATCAGCGCCCCCAGCAGCAGGCGCGGCAGCGCCCGTGCGATCTCGACGCCCAGCTCATCGGCGGCAGGGCAGGTGAGGGTGATCGACAGCTGTGCGGCGGGCAGCCCGCTTTCGGTGGCGACCCGCAGCGCGGTGTCCTGCAGCGCGGCCCAGGTCTCGGCCTCGTCGCGCAGCGCCTCGCAGCCCAGCCCGAACCGGGCGGCGGCGATCCCCACGGAATAGGCCGCGGCATCGGTCACGGTCTGCACCCGGCGCTGCTCGGACAGCCAGAACCCCACCTGCGCGCTCAGGGCAAGCCCCGCGATCACCAGCGGAAAGGCCAGCACGAAGATGACCGAGACCGCTCCGGCCTCGTCCCTGCACCAGCCCCCGAGGCTCCGTTCGGCACGACACATGCGGCCCATCCCCGTCACCCCGCCACGTTGATGAAGGCCGGCGCGACCAGGATCACGAACAGCGCCGGCAGGAAAAAGACCGTCATCGGCACGGTCAGGCGGGGCGGCAGCGCCGCGGCCTTCTTCTCGGCCTCGCGCACGCGCAGGGCGCGGTTCTGCCGCGCGAGCGTCTGCAGCGTGCCCGCGATCGTGGCCCCGTATCGCTGCGACTGGATCAGCGCCGTCACCACCGCGCGCACCTGCGACAGGCCGGTCCGCTCCGCGAGGTTCTCGAGCGCCGCGCCGCGGCTTTGCAGATAGTTCAGCTCGGTCACCGTCAGCCGGAATTCCGCCGCGATGTCGGGGGCCGAGCGGCGCAGCTCCCGCGCCACCTTGGCCATCGCCGCATCGAGGCTCATGCCCGACCGCACGCACATGTGCAGCAGGTCGAGCGCATCCGACCAGCGCCGCGCGATGCGCATCTTGCGCCGCTCGATCCGGTTGCGCAGCCACAGGTCGGGGGCCCAGTGCCCCAGCGCCGCCGCCGCCAGCGCGCACAGGCCCGACGACACCGCCGCGAAGCCGTAGAGCGTGTCGCAGATCACCCAGGCCAGCCCGCCGAGGGCGACGGGCGACATGAGCTTGGCCAAGAGGAACAGGCTCACCCGCGCCTGCGACAGCCCCGCCCGGCGGAACCTGCGGATCAGGTCGATCCGCCGGTCCATCGTCTGCAGGCCGGGAAAGACCCGGCGCAGCTGCCGCGCAAGCGTGACCTGGACCGGGCGCAGGGCGGCGGCCCCGCCCCCCATCGCCGCCTCCGCCCCCACGCTGCGCTGCACGATGCGGCGGGTGCGGACCCGCGCGGCCAGCCGCGGCAGCACCAGCGCCAACGCCGATGCGGCAAGCGACAGCATCGTCAGGGTGCCGGCAAGGACAGGCATGTCGGTCATTCGCTCCCCTTTCCTCTCATAGCTCGAAGTCGATCATCGCGCGCATGATGAAGATGCCGATCAGCGCCCAGGCCACCGCGCCGAGCGCGAAGAGGTTGCCCAGCCCCGTCGTCAGCAAGAGCCCGATATACTCGGGGCTGGTGTAGGCCATCACCGCGCTCACCAGGATCGGCAGCGCGCCGATGATCATCGCCGAGGTCCGCGCCTCGGCGCTCATCGTGGCCACCTTGTCGCGCAGCTCGCGGCGGCTGCGCATGGTCTCGGCCGCCGCATCCAGCGTGTCGGCCACCGCCCCGCCCGCATCCGCCTGCAGCCCCATCACCACGGCGAAGAACTCGATGTCGGGGATCGGCACCCGCGGCACCATGCGATGCATCGCATCCGTGAAGCGCACGCCAAGCGCCAGCTCGTCGATCAGCACCTGGAATTCCCGCGCAAGCACGGGGTGCGCCTCGGTCGCCACGACGCGCATGCTGTCGATCAGCGGCATCCCGGTGCGGATGCCCCGCACCATGATGTCGAGCGCGGCGGGAAATTCCGCCTCCATGATCCGGGCGCGTTTGCGGATCGCCCGAAGCCCCACGACATACGAGCCCGCCAGCACCAGAAGCGCGCCGATCGCAAGGTTCACCCAGCCCAGCGGATTGAGCAGCCACAGACCGGCCCCTAGCGCCAGCGCAAGCGCCACGCGGGCCTTCAGGTAATCCGCCAGCGTGCCGCGATAGCCCCCGGCGGCGAGAAAGCCGTGCAGCGCCCCGGTCAGCGGCGACAAGGGCCGCCGCCGCGCGCGCAGCGCCTGGGCCGCATCCTCCGGCCCCTCCTGTCCGTCCCCGGCCTCCTGCCCCGCGGGCGGGCCTGCGGCGCGCGCGGCCTCGACCACCGCCTCCATCCGGCGCAGCACCCGGCGGCGCTCGGCCTGCCACAGCAGAAGGAACCCGACCGCCGAGACCACGAAGACGATCACGAGCGTTCGGAACAGGGCGGGATCGGCAAGGAAACTCATGCTCCGTGCATCTCCTCCGTCCGTGGGTCGTCGCCGTCGGGCCCGGCCCGCCCGCGCAGGAGCCGCGCCAGCCGGTCGCTCTCGCCGTGGTAGCGGGCGCGCTGGATGAAGGCCTCGCTCGGGGCGTTCACCAGAACGTGCCGCCCGGTGCGCGCAGCACCCGAATGCGGATCGACGCCGCCGACCTCGTAATGCATCAGCGGCCGCAGCCGGATCTCGTCCTCTGCGCCCGCGCGCCCGTGGCCCTCGACCTCGGCGATGCGGGTGACCTTGCGCGCGCCGTCGCGCAGGCGCTCGACCTGCACGAGGATATCCACCGCCGAGACGAACATCGCGCGGATCATCTCGGCCTGCAGCGACGGGTAACCCATCGTGATCAGCGAGGTCATCCGCGTGATCGCCTCCTCGGGGGAATTGGCGTGCAACGTCCCCATCGAGCCGTCGTGCCCGGTGTTCATCGCCTGCATCAGGTCAAAGGCCTCGGGGCCGCGGACCTCGCCCACGATGATGCGGTCGGGCCGCATCCGCAGCGCGTTGCGCACCAGGTCGCGCATGGTGATCTCGCCCTCGCCCTCGATGTTGGGGGGGCGGGTCTCCATCCGCACGACATGGGGTTGTTCCAGCTGCAACTCGGCGGTGTCCTCGCAGGTCACGATCCGGTCGCCGCCGCTGACCTGCGAACTCAGCACGTTCAGCAGGGTCGTCTTGCCCGACCCGGTGCCGCCCACGATCATCACGTTGCAGCGCGTCGCCGCGATGATGCGCAAAAGCTCCGCACCGGGGCCGGTGATCGCGCCGCGCTGCTCCATTTCCTTCAGGGTGATCCGGTCGCGCCGGAAGCGCCGGATCGTCAGCACCGGGCCGTCCAGCGCGATGGGCGGCAGCACCACGTTCACCCGGCTGCCATCCTGCAGCCGCGCGTCGCAGATCGGGCTTGCCTCGTCGACCCTGCGCCCGACAAGGCTCACGATGCGCTGGCACACGTTCAACAGCTGGTCGGCATCGTCGAACTGCACCGCGCTGCGCGACAGCAGGCCGTTGCGCTCCACGTGGATCGGGCCGGGGCCGTTCACCATGATCTCCGATACGTCGGGATCGACCAGAAGCCGCTCGAGCGGCCCGTAGCCCAGCATGTCGTCGGCGATCTCGTTGAGCAGCGCGCGCTCTTCCGAGGCCGCCACCTGCATCCGGTCGCCGGTGATCACCTCGCTGATGAGACGCGCCAGCAGCGCGCGTCCCTGTTCGACGTCGAGCCGCAACAACGCGCTGGGGTCGAGCAGCTCGATCAGACGGGCAAAGACGGCGGCCTTGGTGTCGCGGTAGCGGCTCTCGATGCCGGGCCGGGCCGCGCCCTCGGTGCCGGACGGGGCCTCGACCGGGGCAAAGGCCACGACATCCGGTGCAGGGGGCGCGGCCTGCGGCCCGCCCCCGGTCGGGTCGGCGTCACGTCTCTTCTTTCCAAACACGGGCATGTCCTGTCACGCGATGCGCGTCATCCTGCCCGGAGGGACTGGGCGCGCGCCTGTCCCTGTCGCGCCCGAAGCTGTGAGGCCTCCGCAGGATGCCGCTGGGTCCGGGCGCATCCGGGCCGGGCAGGATCGGGGACATCTGCCCGGCCCGGACGCGGCGCCGCAGGATCGAGAGCTGTCCCGATCCCGGCGCAGGGCCGTGTCACTCTGCCACGACGGCCGTGCCGCCGAGCCCGGTGATGACGTCGTTGAAGCTGTTGAAGATTTCGTCGCCCACGCCGCCGACCACAGTCACGATCGCAACGCCGATGCCCGCGGCGATCAGGCCGTATTCGATGGCGGTTGCGCCGCTTTCGTCGCTGAAAAAGGTCTTGATTGCATGTGTCATGATCCGGTTACTCCTCGTTCGGATGCTGTCAGTGTCAGAAAGTGCTCTGATCAACTGTTGATCACCCTAAACGGTTTCCGATGCGCGGTAGATCGCGCTAAAGAACATGAAAATTCACCAAAGATTAAAATAATAACCAAAGTAAATAATAACCGAAACTAAAGTATAATTTTCGAAAAACTTTCCTTGTCTTGCAAAAGCTTCCGCAGGGTCACGCGGCTACCATCGCGCAGCGGTCCATCCGGGCTGCTGCCGCCGGGTCGGGACGATTCGCGTGGAGGCCGGCCGGACTGGATCGCGGCGACGGCGCCTGCAGCGCCACGCGGGCCCGGCCCGCATGAGCAGGCTACGCCGCGTCGCGGCTGGCGTCAGGGTCGGATCGGGGAAAACTGCCGTCTTCGGCGCGGCCTCTCGGGGCCCGTCCGGCGCTCAGGCGGGCCTCATGCGCAGGCGATCAGGTAGCCTTTGATCATCTTGCGGAGCTTCTTGTAGTAGAACGGCGTGCCCCAAAGCGCGTTGTCCTCGAGCCGCGCGTTGAGGATCACGAGGTCCAGCGTCTTCAGCACGCCGTCCAGCTCCTCCACGTCGATGGACAGGTGCGCAGTCTGCGGATTGGCCGCAAGATAATCGCGGATCATCGGTGCCAGCTCGGTCAGGTGCGGATGAAACTCCAGGTGCGTCAGGTCATGTTCCCGCCACAGCATTTGGATCACTTCATGCGGAATCGTGCAATTCGCGCCGTAAAAGACATCGGCCGTGAAGGTGCAAAACTCGTCGAGGCTCAATTCCTGGTCCTGCAGGTGTTGCTGGTAGACGATGGTCGAAAGCCGGCATGTCAGCTGGTAGCCCTTGAACAGGAACCCGGTATAGCCTTCGAACAGACGAAAGAAGGTCGACCGCGAATAACCGGCCTTGTTGATGACCTCCATCATGTTGAAGCCCTTGAGGCTCTTGGATCGCGCGCCCAATCTCAGGACGGCCACGAGAAAGGACATGAACCGGTCGTCGGGCACATGCGCTTCGGCCGCGGCTTCGATCTCGGGAAGCCATACCGCGATGAGCGCGTCCATATCGGCGTCATGGGTTTCGAAGTCGAAATCCGTTATCGGGATGGAGCCGCTCATTTGTGCAACGATCCTGCAATTCGTTTATGATAAATAGCCACCCCGCGCCGCATGACGGGAAATATGCCCCGATGTGCCCTTTCACCATGTCCGCGGAAACCTGCTTGACAGTATCAATGCGGTAGTGTGCAGTGTCAACGAGATCGGAGTTCCAGAGAATACCTTAGTAATAATAATGCCTTGCATGAAATCCTGATGGCCCAGTGCCAGTCGGGTTCGTGTGTGGGCGTCATTGCAGAAGAGCGCCCTGTTTTCATGCGGAAATGGATGCCATTCGTGCAAGCTACGTGCAGATCCTGAAATGCGTATGAGGGGCGCGGGGCCACCAGCTCCGCGGTTCGGGGATGTTGCGCCGGGTCGTGTCCGGTGGAAACCGCGTCTTCTTGCCGTATCGGTGCAGAACGATAGTTGCGCTCTTCACTAAAGTTGGTCTAGGCGTTGTCCTGCTCGTTTCCTAGTGTCATGGCACCTCCTTACGCCGAAAAGTCGGCCGTGGACCGTGTTTTCCGTATTTCGTGAAAGAGCTGCAGTGCAGTGGAGCGGTGGGCGGCTTTCGCACGGATTTTCCCGTTATGCGAAACTGGACCTCGTCCACGCGTTGCATTATGGGAAGATGGAGATTGGAATGTCGGATTTGGTCAGGGTCATCATCGCTGATGACCATGTTTTGCTGGGACAGGCCGTGGCGGAATCGCTCGAGGCGTCCGGGGATTATACTGTCGATGTGGTGACGGACCTGCCGGAGCTTCTCTCCGAACTGAAAGACGCGCAATTCGACATCGTATTGCTGGATCTCAAGATGCCCGGAATGGACGGCCTGCCCTCGGTGAAAAAGGTGTGCAAGGCCACGGGCGAGGGCAGTGTCGTCCTGTTCACCGGGCAGGCCGAGCGCCGTTTCGTCGATGAATGCGTGTCGGTCGGCGTCAAGGGCCACATCCCCAAGGATCTGCCCCTCAAGTCGCTGGGCAGCGCCCTGCAACTGATCCACTCCGGGCAGACCTTCCTGCCCGTCATCCCTCCCGGCGAGCAGGGGGAAACCGCGCTGAACGAGCGCGAATTGCACATTCTCAGGCTCGCCGCAGAGGGGCGCACCAACAAGGACATCGCCCGCAGCCTTGCCGTGTCCGAGGTCTCGATCAAGATGCACATGCGCACCATCTGCCGCAAGCTGGGGGCCCGAAACCGTGCCCATGCCGCGATCCTCGGACGCGAACGCCTGCTGATCTGACAACGACACCTCTCCGCGGCGGATGTGCTGGCAATCTTAAGTGTGCAAACTATCCTAATGCGCCACTGACCGCGACGCTGCGCTGTGCAATGGTGCAGAAGGGAGCCACACCGCTGCGAAAGGCCACGCGTCATGCCCTTCAGTCTGTTGTTCCGAACCCTTGGCCTGCCCGCCGCCCTCATGGCGGCGGGCGCCGCCCTGGCCCTCGAACCGGCGACGGGCGATGTTCTGCTGACGGTCACCGGCGAGATCGGCCAGACCAATGCGGCGGATGAGGCCCACCTTGATCTCGACCTTCTCGTCGAGCTCGGCACCACCGAGTTCGAGACGGAAACGATCTGGACCGACGGCCCCCAGACCTTCGTCGGCGTCGAGCTGATCGACCTGCTGGCCGCCCTCGATGCCGAGGGGGACACCCTGCGCGCCGTTGCCCTCAACGATTACGCGGTCGAAATTCCCGTGTCCGATGCCGTCGAAGGGGGGCCGATCATCGCCTTCCTGCGCAACGGCGAAGAAATGAGCGTGCGCGAGAAAGGGCCGCTCTGGCTGGTCTACCCCTATGACAACGCGCCCGAGTATCGCGCCGAAGTGATCTACGCGCGCAGCATCTGGCAACTCGCGCGGATCGAGGTGCAGCCCTGACCGACAGGCCCAAGCCCCCGTCGCGCAGCTCGCGCCGCTTCGGCGAAGGTCGCCTTGCCTTCGCCCTCGGCGTGGTCGCGCTGGCGGCGGGCGTGCTGCTTGTTCTGTCCACGCTCGTCGAAATGGGCCGGCAGGTCCAAAACGAGATCGACCGGCTTGCCTCCGCCAATGCCGACAGCGCGCAATGGTCGATTTCCCAGGCCGAGGTCGAGCTGCTGGCGCTTGCCCTCGCCATCGAGCAGGCCGCGCCCGGCGACGCCGCCGCGCTGGACGATCTGCGCCGTCGCTTCGACATCTTCTACAGCCGCGTCACCATCCTCGAGACCAGCCCGATCTTTGCTGCCGTCCGCGCAGACCCCGAGGCCTTCGCGGCCCTCATCCGGCTCGACGCCTTCCTCGCGTCGGCCGTCCGGGCGATCGACGGCGATGACGCGACCCTCGAAGCGGCGCTTCCGGCGCTTGCCGCCGGTGCGGACGCCGCCCGCGAAGATGTCCGCACGGTGTCGCTGACCGGCGTCGCCGTTCTGGCCGAGGTCGCCGACGGGCAGCGCATCAGCGTCGCCAGCACCCTCGCGCGGGTCGCCAACCTGACCGGCGCGCTGTTCCTCGTCATGGTGATCCTGTTGATGCTGCTGGCGTATTTCGTCCGCAAGGAACGCCGCAACGCCCTTGCCGAGGGGCAGACCCGCGCGCGGCTCGCCTCGATCATCGCCACGTCGCTCGATGCCGTTCTCGTCGCCGATGACGAGGGCCGCGTGCTCGAGTTCAACGGCGCGGCCGAACAGATCTTCGGCTACACCCGCGCCGAGGCGGTGGGCACCCCGATGGACGAGCTGATCGTCCCCGACCATCACCGGGCGGCCCATGCCGCGGGGATGCGGCGCTATCTCGCCACCGGCGAGAAACGCGTCATCGGCAAGGGCCGCATCCGTCTCGAGGCGCGGCGCAAGTCCGGCGAGGTCTTCCCGGTCGAGCTGTCCGTCTCCACCGCGGCGACCCGCGACGGCGAGGTGTTCATCTCCTTCCTGCGCGACATCTCGCACCGCGTCGCCGCCGAGCGCGAGTTGATCAAGGCCCGCGACGAGGCCGTCGCAGGCGAAAAGGCCAAGGCCGAGCTGATCGCCGTCATGAGCCACGAGATGCGCACGCCGCTGAACGGGATGCTCGGCACGCTCGACCTGCTGGACGGCACCGAGCGGCCGCCGAAGGACCGCCAGTATCTCGACATGATCCGCACCTCCGGGCGGCAGCTGCTCTACCACGTCGACACCGTGCTCGAGATCTCGCGCGCCGAGGCCGGCAAGATCATCCTCGCCAATGAGGCGTTCTCGCTCCCCGCCTTCCTCAACGAGCTGGTCGAGGGCCAGCGCGGCCTTGCCGCCTCGCGCGGCAACCAGCTGTCGCACCGGCTGGCGGGCAACGGCCTGGACCGCGTCGTGGGCGACCAGGCCCGCCTGCGGCAGGTGCTTCTGAACCTCGTGAGCAACGCCATCAAGTTCACCCGAAACGGCACCATCTCGGTCGAGGCCGAGCGCCTGCCCGATACCGGGATGATCGAGTTCCGCGTGATCGACGACGGCATCGGCATCGACGGCGCCGATCTCGAGCGCGTGTTCGAGGATTTCGTGACGCTCGACACCTCCTACAGCCGCGCGGTGGGCGGCACCGGCCTCGGGCTGGGCATCGTCCGGCGGCTGGTGACCGCCATGGGCGGCGAGATTGCCGTCGAAAGCGCCAGGGGCGCGGGCAGCACCTTCCGCCTGCGCCTGCCCTTGCCCGCGGCCTCCGACCGCGGGGGCGAGGCGGGCGAGCCCGCTGCGCCGCTCGTGGCCCCCGTGCCCGAGGTCGCCCCGGCCCGGCCCATGAAAGTGCTCATCGTCGAGGACAACCAGATCAACCGCGTCGTCCTGCGCGACATGCTGGAACAGGACGGCCATACCGTGGACGAGGCCCATGACGGCCAACAGGGCGTCGAAAAGGTGGCCCGCGCCTCCTATGACATCGTCCTGATGGACATCTCCATGCCGGTGCTCGACGGCGTCTCCGCGACCCGCGCGATCCGCCAGACCGAGGCGCGCGGCACCTGCCTGCCCATCGTCGCGCTGACCGCCCATGCCTCCAGCGCCGACAAGGAACGCTTCCGCGCTGCGGGCGTGGATGACATCCTCGTCAAGCCGATCTCCCGGCAGGCCCTGCGCGTGGTGCTGGCCGCGCTCGCGCCCAGCCCGCCGCAGCCGGCCCCCGCGGCCCCGCCGCGGCCCCTGTCCCCCCCGCAATCCGCCCCGCAATCCCCGTCGCCCGACCTGATCGACGCCGAACAGATCGAAGATCTGGCCGAGGCGCTCGGCCCCGAGAAATTCGCCGAGCTGATGACCGCCTTCCGCCACGAGACGGCCGAGGCCGTGGCAAGCATCGCGCAGCGGCTCGAGCAGGGCGAGACCGGCGCGGACCTGGCCGACGCGGTGCATCACACCTCCGGCTCGGCGGCGGTCTTCGGCGCGCGCGCGCTCCGCTCCGAACTCGCCGCGCTCGAAACCCTGTTGCGCGACGGCGGCACCCCCGACCCCGCCACGCCCACCCGGCTTCGCGCCTGCTGGGCCGAGACCGAGGCGGTCCTCCTGGCCCCCCTCGACCGGGCCTGACCGCCCTCGCTTCACAAGCCCCCGCGGCTGTGACAGTGTCGCCCGCACACAGGCCCGAGCGGGAGGGGAGGCCCGTCTCAGCATGCATCACGAAACCCCGAAACGCGCCGCCCTGATCGGGGCCGGCATGGTCGCCGCGACCCATGTCGCGGCCTGTGCCGAGGCCGCGGGCGTCACGCTTCACGCGATCCAGTCCCGCTCGCCCGACCGCGCCCGCGCGCTGGCCGACCGGGCCGAGGCGCTGACCGGCCGGCCGGTCACGGTCCATGCCGACCTCGCCTCTGTCGCCGCAGACGACAGCGTCGATTTCGCCATCATCCTCACGCCCCCCGACGCGCGCGCCGAGGTGATCGGCCCGCTCGCCCGCGCGGGCAAGCATATCCTGCTCGAGAAACCCATGGGCCGCACCGCCGCCGAGGCGCGCGAGGTGGTGGCGATCTGCGACGCCGCGGGCGTCCGCCTCGGCGTGGTGTTCCAGCACCGCATGCGCGCGGCCTCGCTCGCGGCGGCCCGCCTCGTCGCCACGGGCGATCTCGGCCCCCTCGGCCTCGTGCAGATCGAGGTGCCATGGTGGCGCGACCAGTCCTATTACGACGAACCGGGCCGCGGCACCTATGCCCGCGACGGCGGCGGCGTGCTGATCTCACAGGCGATCCACACGCTCGACCTTGCCCTGTCGCTCGCCGGTCCGGTGGATGCCGTGCGCGCCATGGCCACCACCACCCGCTTCCACGAGATGGAGGCCGAGGATATCGTCGCCGCGGGCCTGCGTTTCGCCAATGGCGCGGCGGGGTCGCTTGTCGCCTCGACCGCCAGTTTCCCCGGCGGCGCGGAATCCATCACGCTCCACTACGACCGCGCAAGCCTGCACCTTCAGGCGGGCGAGTTGCACGTCCACTGGCGCGATGGCCGCCACGAGGTGCAGGGGGCCGCGGGCGGCACCGGCGGCGGGGCCGACCCCATGGCCTTCACCCATGACTGGCACCGCGCCGTGATCGAAGACTTCGCCGCGGCCCTCACCGAGAACCGCCCCCCCGCCATCACCGGCACGGACGCGCTTGCCGTCCACGACCTGATCGACGCCCTCATCCGCTCGGCCCGCGAGGGCCAGTTCACGAAAGTCCGACCATGACCCTGCGTTTCGCCGCCATCGGCATCGACCACCGCCATGTCTACGGCATGGCCGCCAACCTGATCGACGCGGGCGCCACGTTCGCCGGCTGGTGGACCGAGGGGCATCCGGGCACCGAGGCGGGCTTCCTCGAGCGCTTCCCCGACGTGCCCCGCGCCGCCTCGCCCGAGGCGCTGCTGGAGGACCCCTCCGTCGCGCTGATCCTGCTCTCGGGCATCCCCCGCGACCGGGCCGCCTGGGCCGTCAAGGCGATGGAGGCGGGCAAGGACGTTATGACCGACAAGCCCGGCTGCACCACGCTGGAGCAACTCGATGCGATCCGCGCCACCGTGGCCGCCACGGGCCGCATCTGGTCGGTCGATTTCTCCGAACGCTTCGAGGTTCCCGCCGTCACCCGCGCCGCCGAGCTGGTGGCCGAGGGCGCCATCGGCCGCGTGATCCAGACCGTCGGCCTCGGGCCCCATCGCCTCAACCGCGCGACGCGCCCCGACTGGTTCTTCGACCGTGACGCCTATGGCGGCATCCTGACCGACATCGCCAGCCACCAGATCGACCAGTTCCTCTACTTCACAGGCTCCACCGAGGCCGAGATCACGCTGGCCTCCGTCGCCAACTACGCCAATCCCAATGACCCCGGCCTGCAGGATTTCGGCGAGATCGCCCTGCGCTCCCCGCAAGGTCACGGCTATATCCGCGTCGACTGGTACACGCCGGACGCGCTGCCCACATGGGGCGACGGGCGGCTGACGATCCTCGGGACCGAGGGGTATATCGAACTGCGCAAATACGTCGATGTGGGCCACGCGGGCACCGATCACCTGATCCTCGTCAACGCCACCCGCTGCGAGCGGATCGACGCCTCCGGCGCGGGCCTGCCCTATTTCGCGCGGCTCCTCGCCGATATCCGCGACCGCTCCGAGACCGCGATGCCGCAGGCCCACGCCTTCACCGTGAGCGAACTGGCGCTGCGCGCGCAGGCCATGGCCGAAGGACACGGCGCATGATCCGCGCGGCCATCATCGGCGCAGGCATCGGGGCCGAGCATCTCGCGGGCTACCGCGCGCTGCCCGACCTCTACCGCGTCACCACGCTCTGCGACCTCGACACCGCCCGCGCGCAGGCCGCCACCGGCGGCGACCCCGCCATCGCCGTCACCGGCGACCTCGACGCGGTGCTGGCCGACCCGGATGTCGATGTCATCGACATCTGCTTGCCGCCGCATCTGCATGTCCCCGTGGCGCTCCGCGCGCTGGAGGCGGGCAAGCACGTCATCTGCGAAAAGCCCCTCGCGCGGTCATTGGCCGAGGTGGACCAACTGGAGGCCGCCGCCGCACAGGCCAACCGCCACGTCTTCCCCGTCTTCCAGTATCGCTACGGCCCCGCGCTGGCCCAGCTCAAGGCGCTGCAGGACGCGGGGCTGACCGGCACCCCCTTCGTCGCCAGCCTCGAGACCCATTGGAACCGCGGCGCGGCCTACTATGACATCCCGTGGCGCGGCACATGGGCGGGCGAGTCCGGCGGCGCGCTTCTGGGTCACGCGATCCACGCCCATGACCTGCTCTGCCACATCCTCGGCCCCGTGGCCGAGGTCACGGCTCAGGCCGCGACCCGCGTGAATCCGATCGAGACCGAGGATTGCGCGGCCCTCACCTTCCGCATGGAGAGCGGCGCGCTCGCCACCAGCTCCGTCACGCTCGGCGCGGGCGAGGACACCAGCCGCCTGCGCCTCTGCTTTGCCGGGCTCACCGCCGAAAGCGGCACGCTGCCCTATGCGCCCGCCGCCGCGCCGTGGCGCTTCATCGCGCGGCCCCCCGTGACACAAGACCAGGTCGACGCCGCGCTGGCCACAGTGCCGCCGCAGGCCACCGGCTTCACCGGCTACCTGCAGGCCGTGGCCGATGCGCTGGCAGGCCGCGCCGGGGCCGAGGTGACGCTGGCCCAGGGCCGCCGCTCCATCGAGCTGGTCACCGCGATCTACGCCTCGATCCGCGCGGGCGGCCAGCCCGTGCGCCTCCCGCTCACCCCCGACGCGCCGCTCTACACCGGCTGGCTGCCGCAAACGCCCTGAACCCGCTTCCCGCCCGCCGCGCCCGCGCCTAGACTGCCCCCGCACCGACGCGAGGAGGCAGGCCCATGCAGACCCCCGAGACGACCCCGCCCGCCGACCGGCTGGAGGATGCCATCGGCCGCAAGGTGCGCGCGCTCCGGCAAGGGCTGGACGTGACGCTCTCGGACCTCGCGCGCTCGGCGGGGCTGTCGGTGGGGATGCTCTCGAAGATCGAGAACGGCCAGACCGCGCCCTCGCTCACCACGCTGCAGGCGCTGGCCGCCGCGCTGAACGTGCCGATCTCGATGTTCTTCCAGGATTTCGAGGATCGCCGCGATTGCAGCTATGTCCCGGCGGGGCAGGGCGTGCGCATCGACCGCCGCGGCACGCGGGCGGGGCATGTCTATGAACTCCTTGGCCATTCCCTTCGGTCGGCCACCAAGATCGAACCCTTCCTCATCACCATCGACGAGGGTGGCGCGGCGCATGACACCTTCCAGCACCCCGGCCACGAATTCATCTACATGCTGTCGGGCCGCGTGACCTACCGCCACGGCGACCGCCACTACGACCTTGCCC
Source organism: Roseicyclus sp. (assembly GCA_025211115.1). GTDB lineage: Bacteria > Pseudomonadota > Alphaproteobacteria > Rhodobacterales > Rhodobacteraceae > Roseicyclus. The sequence continues at coordinate 23,007 of JAOARA010000452.1, forward strand.
CCGGCGACGCGCTCTTCTTCGACGCGCTCGCCCCCCACGGCCCCGAGGGCTTCGCGGACCTGCCCGCGAAATACCTCTCGATCATCGTGACACCCCCGCCGGAGTGAGTTTTCCTGTCAGGAAAATGATTTCACTCCTGTTGACAGGTCAGTCCCCGTGACGCATCTTCCCCTCCAACCACCGCGGAGGGATCGTCATGTGTGGAATCGTTGGCCTCTTCCTAAAGGACCCGGCGCTTCAGCCGCGGCTCGGCGCGCTCATGGCGCCGATGCTGGCCGAGATGACCGAACGCGGCCCCGACAGCGCTGGCTTCGCCATCTACCGTGACGGCGCGCCGCACCCCACGCTCTCCTGCCTCGGGCCGCTCGGCACCGACTGGAAGGCCGTCGCGGCCTCGCTCACGCAGGCGACCGGTGCGGCGGTGGAGGTCGAAACCGTCGCCGATCACGCGCTCCTGCGCGTCTGGGGCGATCTGCGCGCCGCGCGCGCCCATCTGATCGAGACCTTCCCGCAGGTCACCGTCACCGCCAGCGGCGAGGCCATCGAGATCTTCAAGGGCATCGGCGACCCGATGGAGGTCGCCCGCACCTTCGGGCTGGAGTCCCGCTCTGGCACCCACGGCATCGCGCATACCCGCATGGCCACCGAAAGCGCGGTCACGATTTCCGGCTCGCACCCGTTCTCGACCGGGCCGGACACCTGCCTTGTCCACAACGGCTCTCTCTCCAACCACCACCTTTTGCGCGCCTTCCTCGAGGCCCGCGGCGAGCGCCTCCAGACCGAGAACGACAGCGAGGTCGCCGCCGCCTTCCTCGCGTGGCGCATGCGTGAGGGCGACAGTCTGAAGCAGGCGCTACATGCCGCGCTGAACCGGCTCGACGGCTTCTACACCCTCACCATCGGCACCCGCGACGGCTTTGCCGTTCTGCGCGACCCCATCGCCTGCAAGCCCGCCGTGCTGGCCGAAACCGACCAATGGGTCGCCATGGCCAGCGAGTTCCGCGCCATAGCCCCGCTGCCCGGCGTGGAAAACGCCCGCATCTGGGAACCCGAGCCGGGCGTCGTCTACAGCTGGGGCGGCGAAGCCAAGGCGGTGGCGGCATGACCATGACGCTCACCAACACCGGTCTCATCGACCTCTCCGACACCACGGTGCGCGAGGCGAACGCCACGCTGCAGGCCGCGACCGAGGGGGCCTTTACCCTGACGAACCCCGGCGGCAAGCACGCGCTCGCCTGCGGGCTGCAACACCCCGTTTCGGTCACGATCAAGGGCCACACGGGCTATTACGCGGGCGGCATGAACAAGCTGGCCGAGATCACCATCGAGGGGAACGCCGGCACCGGGCTGGCCGAGAACATCATGTCCGGCGTGGTCCGCGTGACGGGTGACGCCAGCCAATCGGCGGGGGCCACGGGCCACGGCGGGCTTGTCGTGATCGAGGGCAATGCCTCGGCCCGCTGCGGCATCTCGATGAAGGGCGTCGACATCGTCGTCGGCGGCAACGTGGGCCACATGTCGGCCTTCATGGCGCAGGCGGGCAACCTCGTCGTGCTGGGCGACGCGGGCCCCGATCTGGGCGACTCGATCTACGAGGCGCAGATCTTCGTGCGCGGCAGCGTCGACCGCCTCGGCACCGACTGCATCGAGAAAGAGATGCGGCCCGAACACCTCACCCTTGTCGCGCAGCTGATGGACCGCGCGGGGCTTTACGCCGATCCGGCCGAGTTCCGCCGCTACGGCTCGGCCCGGCAGCTCTACCATTTCAAGATCGACAACGCCGGCGCTTATTGAGGGACATGCCATGACCGACCAGTCCAACCCGCCCGGCGGCACCCCGCGCACCACGCCGGTGAAATCCGCGACCTTCGACGATTACACCCTCTCGGAAATCCGCCGCGCGGCGGCGACCGGCATCTACGACATCCGCGGCGGCGGCGCGAAGCGGTCCTTGCCGCATTTCGACGACCTGCTGTTCCTCGGGGCCTCCATGTCGCGCTACCCGCTCGAGGGCTACCGCGAGAAATGCGAGACCGAGGTGGTGATCGGCGCGCGCCATGCGGCCAAACCCATCGTCCTCAAGACCCCCATCACCATCGCGGGCATGTCCTTCGGCTCGCTCTCCGCGCAGGCGAAAGAGGCGCTGGGCCGCGGCGCGAACGCCGCCGGAACCTCCACCACCACCGGCGACGGCGGTATGACGCCCGAGGAGCGCGAGCATTCCAACAAGCTGGTCTACCAGCTTCTGCCGTCGCGCTACGGCATGAACCCCGACGACCTGCGCAAGGCCGACGCCATCGAGGTGGTCGTGGGGCAGGGCGCCAAGCCCGGCGGCGGCGGGATGCTTCTGGGACAGAAGATCAACGAACGCGTCGCCGCGATGCGCACGCTGCCCGAAGGCATCGACCAGCGCAGCGCCTGCCGTCACCCCGACTGGACCGGGCCGGACGACCTCGAGATCAAGATCGCCGAATTGCGCGAGATCACCGGCTGGCAGGTGCCCATCTACATCAAGGTCGGCGCGTCGCGCCCCTATTACGACGTGGCCCTTGCCGTGAAGGCGGGCGCGGATGCCGTGGTGCTGGACGGGATGCAGGGCGGCACGGCGGCCACGCAGAACGTCTTTATCGAGCATGTTGGCATCCCCACGCTCGCCGCGATCCGCCCCGCCGTGCAGGCGCTGAAGGACCTGGGCATGCACCGCACGGTTCAGCTGATCGTCTCGGGCGGTATCCGCAACGGCGCGGACGTGGCCAAGGCGCGGGCGCTGGGGGCCGATGCGGTCTCCATCGGGACGGCGGCGCTGGTGGCGCTGGGCGACAACGACCCGAAATGGGAAGACGACTACCGCGCCATGGGCACGACCGCCGGGGCCTATGACGACTGGCACGAGGGCAACGACCCCGCCGGCATCACCACGCAGAACCCCGCGCTTGCCTCCCGCCTCGACCCGGTCGCGGCGGGGCGGAGGCTCGCCAATTACCTCGGCGTCATGACGCTGGAATTGCAGACCATCGCGCGCGCCTGCGGGAAAAGCCACGTCCTGAACCTCGAGCCCGAGGATCTCGTGGCGCTGACGGTGGAAAGCGCCGCCATGGCGGGCGTGCCGCTGGCGGGCACGACGTGGATACCCGGCCAGGGCTGACCGGACAGAACACAGGGTAAAAGGGGAACCGACATGACCGATCTTGCAGCAGTGGCGAAAGAGAAGGGCATCAGGTTCTTCCTCATATCCTTCACCGACCTTCTGGGCGTCCAGCGCGCGAAACTCGCCCCCGCGCAGGCCATCGCCGACATGGCCGAGAACGGCGCGGGCTTCGCCGGTTTCGCCGCCTGGCTCGACATGTCGCCGGCGGATGCCGACATCCTCGCCATTCCCGACCCCGCCAGCCTGATCCAGCTGCCCTGGAAGCCCGAGGTCGGCTGGCTTGCCGCCGACATCCATTTCAAGGGCGCGCCCTTCGCCAAGGCCCCGCGCGTCGTGCTGCAACAGGTCATGGCCCGCGCCGCCGCGCAGGACATCCAGATGAAGCACGGCGTGGAATGCGAGTTCTTCCTGACCACGCCCGACGGCAAATCCATCTCGGACCCCGCCGATACGCAGGTCAAACCCTGCTACGATCAGGACGCCCTGATGCGGCGCTACGACGTGATCGCCGAGATCTGTTCCTACATGCTGGATCTCGGCTGGAACCCCTACCAGAACGACCACGAGGATGCGAACGGCCAGTTCGAGATGAACTGGGATTACGAGGATGCGCTGGTCACCGCCGACCGCCACACCTTCTTCAAGTTCATGGCCCGCGCCGTGGCCGAGAAACACGGGCTGCGCGCGACCTTCATGCCCAAGCCCTTCGCCGATCTGACCGGCAACGGCTGTCACGCCCATGTCTCGCTCGGGAACAAGGCGGGGGCGAACCTGTTCAAGGGCGACGGAGAGCTGGGCCTGTCGGACACGGCCTATGCCTTCCTCGGCGGTCTGATCGGGCATGCGCCCGCGCTGACCGCTGTCCTCAACCCCACGGTCAATTCTTATAAAAGATTGAACGCGCCCGTCACCACCTCGGGCGCGACATGGTCGCCCAACACGATCAGCTACGGCGGCAACAACCGCACCCACATGGTGCGCATCCCCGACAGCAACCGGCTCGAGGTGCGGCTGGCCGATGGCGCGGCGAACCCCTATCTTCTGCCCGCCGCGATCCTTGCCGCGGGGCTGGACGGGATCGCCACCAAGGCCGATCCGGGCCAGCGCCTCGACATCGACATGTATGTCGACGGCCACACGGTCGACGCGCCGAAACTGCCGCTGAACCTGCTGGATGCCGTGCGCGCCTTCGAGGCCGACACCGCGCTGTGCGACGGGCTGGGGGCCGAGGCCGCGGCCGCGCTGGCGCGCTACAAGCATGCCGAATGGGTCGACTACACCCGCCACCTGACCGAGTGGGAGCGGCGGATGACGCTCGATTGCTGACAGGGTCACATCGCGGTTGACGCCGCCCCCAATCTGGCCGACCCAAGGGTATTCGATACCGTGAGGGGGAGGTCCGGGATGGCCGATGTCGCTGTGCCCGAAACGTGGGATTTCTGGATCGACCGGGGCGGCACCTTCACCGACGTGGTGGGCCGCGACGGGGCTGGCGCGGTGCATCCGCTCAAGCTTCTGTCCGAAAACCCCGAGGCCTACGAGGATGCCGCGATCGAGGGCATTCGCCGCTTGCTCGGCGGCACCATCGACCCTTCGCGCATCGGCACGGTCAAGATGGGCACCACGGTCGCCACCAACGCGCTTCTGGAGCGCAAGGGCGACCGGACATTGCTGTTGATCACCAAGGGCTTCCGTGACGCGCTGCGCATCGCCTACCAGGCGCGGCCGGATATCTTCGCAAAGGAGATCCTGCTGCCCGAACAGCTCTACGAGCGGGTGATCGAGGTCGACGAACGCCTGCGCGCCGATGGCGCGGTCGAGACGCCGCTCGACATGGCGCCCCTGCGCGAGCAGCTGGAGGCGGCCAAGGCCGACGGGATCGACGCGGTCGCCATCGTGCTGATGCACGCGTGGAAGACGTCCGATCACGAGGCCGCACTGGCCGAGATGGTGCGCGGCATGGGCTTTTCCCAGGTCTCCGTCAGTCACGAGGTCTCGCCCCTGGTCAAGCTGGTGGGCCGCGGCGACACCACGGTCGTTGACGCCTACCTCTCCCCCATCCTGCGCCGCTATGTCGCCCGCGTGGCCGATGCGCTGGGGGCCACGCCCGCGGGCGAACCCGGCCCGACGCTGCAATTCATGATGTCCTCGGGCGGCATGACGGCGGCCGAGAAATTCCAGGGCAAGGACGCGATCCTGTCCGGCCCCGCGGGCGGTGTCGTCGGCATGGTCGAGACGGCCGGCGACGCCGGGTTCGAAAAGGTTATCGGCTTCGACATGGGCGGCACCTCCACCGATGTGGCGCATTTCGCGGGGGGCTATGAGCGGGCCTTCGACACCGAGGTCGCGGGCGTGCGCATCCGCGCCCCGATGATGCGCATCCACACCGTCGCCGCCGGTGGCGGCTCGATCCTGCATGCCGAGCCGGGCCGCTTCCGCGTCGGCCCCGACAGCGCGGGCGCGAACCCCGGCCCCGCCTGCTACCGCCGCGGAGGGCCGCTGACGGTGACCGACGCCAACGTCATGCTGGGCAAGCTGCGCCCCGAGTTCTTCCCCCGCGTCTTCGGCCCCGACCAGGACGCGGCGCTGGATGACGTGGTGGTCCGGGCGCTTTTCGCCAAGATCGCGGAGGCCGAGGGAAAATCACCCGAGGAAGGGGCCGAGGGTTTCCTGACCATCGCCATCGAGAACATGGCCAACGCGATCAAGAAGA
>JAOARA010000453.1 GCA_025211115.1 Roseicyclus sp.
CAACCAGGTGCTGGCGCAGATCGAGCTGTGGTCGAACGCGTCGGCCTACGAGAACAAGGTCTACATCCTGCCCAAGGTGCTGGATGAAAAGGTGGCCCGCCTGCACCTTGCCAGGATCGGCGTGAAGCTGACGCCGCTTTCCAAGGACCAGGCCGATTACATCGGCGTGCCCGCAGAAGGGCCGTTCAAGCCGGAGCATTACCGCTACTGATACGCCCGGACGGGTCATCGCATAGGGGGTCGGCGCGGTCGGGACATGACCGCGGCGGCCCTTTTCGCATCGGGGGGCCGCGCCCTGCGGTGGACAGCATGGCGGACGTCGCGCGCATGGTGCGGGACGGGGTGAAACCGGGGGATGCTCGGGGGCGGGGCCTTGCGCGGCGGTTCGGGCCGGGGGCCGAAGCGGTTGGTCCGTTGGCCGGGGCATGGCCCGGCGGCAGGAAAGGTGGCGCCACCAGTTGGTGGGCGAGGTTCCGACACCCCCGTCACGGGGTGCGATGGACATGGTGCGCGGGGTCCGGTCGATTGCCGGCCCTTGGCCCGGTAAGGGGGCTGTCTACAGCCCGGCAACGAAACCTCGGGTCCTGCGTGCAACCGGGCCTTGGCCCGGCGCGTGATCGGCCGATCGACGGCCACCCTTGCAGGGACTCGTTAAAATCTTGCTAAACTGCGCCGGAAAACCTCGGAGGGGCGACGATGGAACGGACGGTTTCCTTCACGCAGATGAAGGACGGCACGAAAGAGGATTACGCGCTGCTGGAGGAGCTGGAGAAGCCCTTTCTCCGGCTGACCGCCGACCGGGTGCTGGACGAGCTGCGGCGGCAGGAGCATGTGACGCTCGAGGGGTATCGCATCACGCGGCTCGGCCACGGGCTGCAATCGGCGACGCGGGCGGAGCGGGACGGGGCGGATCTCGACTGGATCGTCGCGGCGCTGTGCCATGACATCGGCGACGGGCTGGCGCCGCAGAACCATGACCGCATGTCGGCCGAGGTGCTGCGCCCCTTCGTGCGCTGGGATGTGGCCTGGGTGGTGGAGCATCACGGCATCTTCCAGATGCTCTATTACGCGCATCATTACGGCTGGGACCGCAACGCGCGGGACCGGTTCCGCGATCATCCCTGTTTCGACAGTTGCGCGGAATTCTGCGAGCGTTGGGACCAGTCGAGCTTCGATCCCGACTACGACACCCTGCCGCTGGCGCATTTCGAGCCGATGCTGCGCGAGGTCTTCGGGCGCAAGGCCTACGACCCCGAGGTGATCCGCGAGGGGCATGTTTCGGCGCTGACCGGCTGAGGGCGGGCAATCCTTTTGCCTGCAATTTATCTTTTGACCTGTCGCGGCGCTCGGGTAGCATCCCGCGGAGCTTGGCCAGAGGGGGCAAGCCGGGACAGTGGAACGGAGTAAGAGTTCATGGGCAAACGGGATGACCTGATCGCGCAGTATGCCGACGATCTGAAGAACAAGTGCGGCATGGAGCCGGACATGGCGCTGCTGACCAAGGTGACGATCGGCTGCGGGCCGGCGATCTACGACGCCGATGCCTCGACCGTGGCGGGCAGCCAGCCGGGCGAGATCGAGACGGTGAAGAAGAATTTCCTGATGAAGAAGCTGGGCCTGAAGGACGGGCCGGAGCTGGACGCCGCCATCGCGTCGGTGATCGAGACCTACGGCAAGTCAGAGCGCAACAAGTACCGCGCGGTGGTCTACTACATGCTGACCAAGCATTTCGGGAAGGAAAGCGTCTACGGCTGAGGCCGGGCGTCTTTCGGTTCAAACGGCCCGCCCCTGCGCGGGCCGTTCGCATTTGCGGCGAATGCATCTTGAATGCGGCGGGCTATTTCGTTGCCCTGCAGGGGCCGACGTGGCTATGTCATGGCAACGCCCGACCAGGATGGACGGGCCCGACATCGACAGACACGCGGAGCGAGAAAACGCGTGGGTGGTGGAGGGTCCCGCGCTTGCGTCGGGGCCCTCCTATTTGGCGCGGGTCAGGCCGCGAAGAGGCCGAGTATCAGGCCGATCAGCGTGCATCCCGTCACCGCGTAGCCGCCATCGATCACGCTCAGCAGGGCGGGCCGCCCGGCATAGGCGTTGTTGATCATCACCCAGGGCGCGATGAAGAAGAGGCCCACGCCAAGCCCCGTGACCGCCGAGGGCATCGCGCCCGACAGGCCCGACATCGCCAGCATGTGCCGCATCATGCCTGCGACCAGCAGCATGGCGATGGCCGACAGGAGGAAGGGCAGCGGGCTGCCCGCGTTCAGGGGTTTGCCGCTCTCGTCGCAGGGCACGCCCGCGGCCCTGAGCCAGGGTTTCGAAAGCGCCATGTACCAGGCCGCGCCCCAGAGCCACGCGGCCCCGGCCGCCACGATCACCGATAGAAGTCCCATTGCCGTCACCCCGATCCGTTGACGCGGTCAGGTTAGCACGGGCCGGGCCGCGCGAGTCAGTCCAATCCGCCCATCGCGCGGATCGTCTGCCATTCGGCTTCCGTCACCGGCTGCACCGACAGGCGGGGGCTTTTGACCAGAGCCATGCCCGACAGATCCTCGCGCGCCTTGATCTGCTCGAGCGTGACGGGGGTGGGCAGCGGCTCGACCGCCTTGATGTCGACGCAGTCCCAGCGGTCATCGTCGCTGGTGCTGTCGGGATGCGCGGTGGCGATGACCTCGACGATGCCGACGACGGCTTTCTCGGATTGCGAGTGGTAGAAGAAGCCGAGGTCGCCCAGCGCCATCTCGCGCATGAAGTTGCGCGCCTGGTAGTTGCGGACGCCGTCCCATTCCTCACCGCTGTCGCCGCGGGCGACCTGTTGGTCCCAGGACCATGTCGCGGATTCGGATTTGAAGAGCCAGTAGCGCATGGATCTACTCCGGTTTGAGGGGGCGGTTCAGCAGCATGTCGGCGATGGTCGCCACGTCGGCGCGCCCGTCGGCCAAGGCTGCGACGGCGGTGGCGATGGGGGTGTCGTTCTGCGGGCGCGCGGCGATCTGGCGGGCGGTGTGCAGCCCCTCGACCGTGGTGTCGGGCGGCAGGGTCTCGCCGCGGGCGAGTGCCACGCCGAAGCGGAAGTTGCGGGATTTCTCGGAACCGCAGGTGAGGATCAGGTCGCCGAGCCCGGAAAGGCCGGTGAGCGTCGCCTCCTCCGCGCCTTCTGCCACGGCAATGCGCGTCATCTCGGCCAGGCCGCGCGCCATGAGAGCCGCGCGCGCGCTGTCGCCGTAGCCCGCGCCGATCACGGCGCCCGCGGCGATGGCGACGACGTTCTTGAGCGCGCCGCCCAGTTCCGCGCCGATCACGTCGGTGGTGCGGTAAAGGCGCAGCTGCGGCGTGGACAGGCGCGCCTGCAGCGCAGCCCCGGTGGTGTCGTCGGCGCAGGCGAGCGTGAGGGCCGTGGGCAGGCTTGCCGCGATGTCCATGGCGAAGCTGGGGCCGGTGAGTTGCGCGGGGGTGGCGGTGCTGTGCCGCGCGATCAGCGCCGTGGGGCCGAGGCCGGTGGCAAGGTCGATCCCCTTGGCGCAGGAGACGAGGGTTTTGGCGGCAAGCGGCGTTGCCGACAGGAACGGGCCAAGGCTTTGGGTCGGCAGCGCGAGCAGCGCGCAATCGGCGGTGAGATCGGACAGGTCGCCGGTGATGCGGAGCGCATCGGGGAAGCGGGCGCCGGGCAGGCGGCGGGTGTTCTCGCGCGTCTCCTGCATGGTGGCGGCACCGTCGCGCGCCCAGAGGGTCACGGGGTGACCGGCTTTCGCGTAGGTGATGGCGAGCGCCGTGCCGAAGGCGCCCGCGCCGAGGATGTCGAGGGGGGCGGGCACGCCTTGGCGCCCTTCTAGCCGGACCCGATCATCGGGGCGGCGGCGGTATCCAGCGGCCAGCGCGGGCGGGCGGAGAGGTGCATGTCGTCGCGGGGGCCGGCCTCGACGGCCATGAGGCCCGCGAAGGCGATCATCGCCGCGTTGTCGGTGCAG
>JAOARA010000454.1 GCA_025211115.1 Roseicyclus sp.
CACCAAGGCCGTACATCGTGTCATTTGCGATGGCGAGCGCCTCGGCCTCGTCCTTGAAGGTGGTGACCGAGACCACGGGCCCGAAGATCTCTTCCTGGAAGACGCGCATCTTGTTGTGACCCTTGAGGATCGTGGGCTGGATGTAGAAGCCCTCGGCAAGCTCGCCGTTGAAGCGCGCGGCATCGCCGCCGACCAGCACCTCGGCGCCTTCCTCGGCCCCGATGGTCAGGTAGGACAGGATCTTGTCCTGCTGTTCGCGGCTCGCCTGTGCGCCCACCATGGTGGCCATGTCGCGGGGATCGCCCTGAACGATGGCCCGGACGCGCGCGATGCAGCGTTCGATAAAGGCCTCGTAGATGTCTTCCTGCACCAGAGCGCGGCTCGGGCAGGTGCAGACCTCGCCCTGGTTGAAGGCGAAGAGGACGAAACCCTCGACCGCCTTGTCGAGGAAAGCGTCATCCTCGGCCATCACGTCCGAGAAGAAGATGTTGGGCGACTTGCCGCCCAGTTCCAGCGTGACCGGGATCAGGTTCTCGGTCGCGGCCTGCATGATCTTGCGCCCGGTCTCGGTCGAGCCGGTGAAGGCGATCTTGGCGATCCGGTTGGAGCGCGCGAGCGGCGCGCCGACCTCGGCCCCCATGCCGTTCACGACGTTCAGCACACCGGCCGGCAGCAGGTCGGCGATGAGTTCCACCAGCACCATGATCGCGGCGGGCGTCTGTTCGGCGGGCTTGAGCACGATGCAGTTGCCCGCGGCGAGCGCCGGGGCCAGCTTCCACGCGGCCATCAGGATCGAGAAGTTCCACGGGATGATCTGGCCCACGACGCCGAGCGGCTCGTGGAAATGGTAGGCGACGGTGTCGGCGTCGATCTCGGACATCGTGCCTTCCTGGCTGCGCAGGACACCGGCGAAGTAGCGGAAATGGTCGACCGAGAGCGGGATGTCGGCGGCCGTCGTCTCGCGGATCGGCTTGCCGTTGTCCCAGGTCTCGGCCTGGGCCAGCACCTCGAGGTTGGCTTCCAGCCGGTCGGCGATCTTGAGCAGCACGTTCGAGCGCTCGGCGGCGCTGGTGCGGCCCCAGGCGTCCTTGGCGGCATGGGCGGCATCCAGCGCCAGCTCCACATCCGCGGCGTCCGAGCGGGCCACTTCGCAGACCTTGGCACCGGTGATCGGCGTGATGTTGTCGAAATAGCGCCCGTTCACGGGGGGCACGAAAGTGCCGCCGATGAAATTGTCGTAGCGCAGCTTGAACGGCGAGGTGTAGTCGCTCGTGATCTGGGTCATCTCGTTCATTTTGGGAACTCCTCCAATGCGCCGGCATCCTCCACGCCGGGCTGGGATCGAGATGACGGCTGGCCGCGCACCTGTCAGGAGGGGCAAGAGAGGGCAGGGGGCTTGGGTGTCTCAGGACTGAGACAGGTTCAGCGGCTCTCGTCGATCCCGAGCCGCTTCATCCGCCGGTAGAGCGTCGCGCGCCCCACGCCAAGGGCGCGGGCGGCCTCCGAGACATTGCCCCCCGCGCGGGCCAGCGCGCGCATCCCGGCGGCGCGCTCGGCCTTGTCAAAGCCGGGCGGCCCGTCCTCGCGCCCCAGCAGGTCGACGGTGGGCACCGGCGCAAGCGGTCCGGTCGAGGACAGGCCGAAGGCCCGCCGCGCGCCGCGGGTCGCGCCGATGACGATGTCGTCGCCATCGACGGCCAGCAGCGTCGCCGCCTCGGTCTCGGGCGCTTCGGCAACGAGAATGCGCGCCTTGGGAAAACTGGCGCGGAAACTGTCGGTCTCGATCTGGCGGGCGGTCTGGGCGACCATCGCGGCGATCAGGCGGTTGAAGCCCTCGGTCTGGTCGGCCCGTGCCGAGGACACGTCGAGCGCCGCGACGATCTCGCCCTCGGCCCCGTAGATCGGCGCGTCCATGCAGCTCATGGCGGTGTTGCGGGCGTGGAAATGCTCGTCGCGGTGGATGATGACATGCCGCCGTTCGGCAAGGCAGGTGCCGATGCCGTTCGTCCCTTCCGAGGCCTCGGACCAGTCGGCGCCGGGGGTCAGGCCCCAACTGTCGAAAATGGCGCGGTCGGCCTCGGAGCTGCGCAGGTCGAGGACCACGCCCTCGGCATCGGTCAGCAACACGCCGCAGCCCGAGCTGCCGACCAGCTGGTACAGCGCATCGAGCCGCGGCCCCGCCAGCCGCATCACCAGCTCGGCCCGCTGGCGGCGTTCGCAAAGCTGCGTCTGCTCGACCCGCTGGACACCGTCGCGGCGGGCCGGGTCCAGCCCGTGCCGGTCGATCGAGCGCCGCCACGAGGCCGCAAGCCGCGACCGCGCCGCCGCACTGGCGTCGCTGACCGTCGCAAGGACGCGGGTGACATGATGCGATGGATGCGTGATGTGCGTCGCTCCTCCCTGACGGGAGGATATGTCAAACCGCGCTGACAGGATAGCGGCGCGATGTCACCCTTGCCGGGCCTATTCCGCGGCGTCGGGCAGCTTGCGCTCGACGGCCGCCTTGGCGGCATCGCCGTTGGGATAGACCAGCCCGGCCGAGATGATCAGCTTGGCGGCATCCTCCACCCCCATGTCGAGGACGATCACGTCCTTTCGGGGCAGGAACAGCAGGAAGCCCGAGGTCGGGTTCGGCGTGGTCGGCAGGAAGACCGAGATCATCTCTTCCGGGCCGTGGCGGCGCGCGATCTCGCCCTTTGCGGTGGTCGAGATGAAGGCGATGGCCCAGATCCCCTTGCGGGGATATTCCACGAGGCAGGCCTTCTCGAAATTCTGCTGGCCCTGTTGCAGCACCGTCTCGACGATCTGCTTCAGCCCCGAATAGAGCGAGCGGATCAGCGGGATGGAGAGCACGAGGCTTTCGGCCCAGCGGATGAGCGAGCGCCCGATCAACCCCTTGGCGACCCAGCCGACGACAAGGGTGAAGACGATGAAGGTGGCCACCCCGATGCCGCGGATGTCGACCTCGAGCCCGGTATACTGCCGGATCAGCAGCGCGGGATTGTAGGCGTTGGGGATCAGCGGCAGCACCCAGCTGTCGATCCAGCCGAACAGCGACCAGATCAGCCAGATGGTGATGCCGATGGGGGCGATCACGATGATCCCGGTCAGGAAACTGGACCGGAGCGACGCGAACAATCCGCGTTTCGGCGGCGGGGGTGTTTCAGGCAGTTGCATCTGTGTCGCGGGGTCCGGGCCGGGGCAGGGCGGTTGCGGGCCGCCACCGCCGTTCCCGGTCTATGTAGGCGGTGGCGCGGTGGCGCACAAGCGTCCGCAGCTCAACCCTTGCGCGATTGATCGGCCAGCGCCGCAGCGATGCGCGCCCCGAGCCGCGCATTGTTCAGAACGAGGGCGATGTTGGACGCCAGCGTGCGCCCGTCGGTCAGCTCGAACAGGCGCTGCAACAGGAAGGGCGTGACCGCCTTGCCCGCGATGCCCTGCGCCTCGGCCTCGGACTGGGCCTGCGCGATCAGCGGCGCGAGCGTCTCGGCGGCGATCTCGTCTCCCTCGGGGGTCGGATTGGCGATCAGCTGCCCGCCGGGCAGGCCGAGCGCCGCGCGCATCCGTTGCGCGGCCGCGATCTGCTCGGGCGCATCCATGCGCAGCGGCGCGGGCAACCCGCTGTCGCGGCTCCAGAACGCCGGAAAGGCATCCTGCCCCACGGCGATCACCGGCACGCCGAGGGTTTCCAGAACCTCGAGCGTCTTGGGCAGGTCGAGGATGGCCTTCGCCCCCGCCGCCACCACGGTGACGGGCGTCTGTGCCAGCTCCTGCAGGTCGGCGGAGATGTCGAAGCTGTCCTCCGCGCCCTTGTGGACGCCGCCGATGCCGCCCGTGGCAAAGACGCCCACGCCCGCACGCGCGGCGCAGATCATCGTCGCCGCCACCGTCGTGGCGCCGGTCCCCCCGGTGGCGAGGCAGGCGGCCAGGTCCGCCCGGCTGAGCTTGGCCACGCCGCGCGCCTGCGCCAGCGCCTCGAGCGCCGCATCCTCGAGGCCCACCCGGATCTCGCCCGCGATCACGGCAATGGTGGCGGGCACCGCACCCGCGGCGCGCACCTCGGCCTCGACCCGGCGCGCGGTCTCGAGGTTCTGGGGGTAGGGCATCCCGTGGGTGATGATGGTCGATTCCAGCGCCACAACGGCCGCCCCTTGCGAAAGGGCTTGGGCGACCTCGTCGGACAGGCGCAGGGGCAGGGCAGGGGCGGTGGTCATGCGATCTCTCCCGAGACATAGGCCGCGGCCCCCTCGACGGCGGCGCGCAGCGCCTCTTCGGGGTCGGCACCGGCCAGTTCGGCGGCGATATGCGCCGCCATGAAGGTGTCGCCCGCCCCGGTAATCCGGCGCGCCTGCACCGGCGGCGGCACCGCGCTGAGGACGCGGTCGGGCGTGGCGTCGACGGCCATCTCGGCCCCCGCCGTCACCAGCACGCGCCGCGCGCCCGCGGCGATCAGCGCAGCCGCGGCGGCGGCGGCATTGGCGGGGCGGGTGCCGGTCAGCAGCCCCGCCTCCTCGCGGTTGACGTAAAGCGTGGCGTGCGGATGCGTCAGCAGCGGGCGCAGCCGCTCGGCCTTGCCGGGCGAGGCGGGCGCGATGCGCAGATCGGCGCGCGCGAACAGCGGGCTTTCCGCGATCTCGGCCAGAAGCGCCTCGGTCAGGTTGCCGTCCAGCGCCACCGGCCCGGCCCAGGGGGCCTCGGCCCGGCCGAGCCGCCCGTCGGCCATCGGCGCAAGGATGCGCGCCCCCGCCGCCTCGAGCGAATGGGCATCGGCCCGCGCCGCGACCAGCGCGCCCTGCGCCTCGACGGCCATGTATTGATCGGTGGGCAGCTCGGCATCGACCAGCAGCGGCGCACAATCCAGCCCCAGCGCGGTGCAGGCCGCCACCAGCTCGCGCCCCGCGGGGTCGTCGCCCACCACCGACAGCAAGGCGGGCCGCAGCCCGAACCGCGCCAGCGTCATGGCGATGTTGAGCGCCACCCCGCCCGGCAGCCGTTCGATGCGGCCGGGCTTGTCGTTGCCAAGCACCATGGGCAGATCGGTGCGCCCGATGATGTCCCACAGGACCGAGCCGATGCACAGGATATCCGGGTTCCGCGTCATGGAATGCCGCATAGCGCGCCGTCCCGATCCGGTCCATCCTTGTTCTCTGGACAAAGTTCTCCGGGCAAAGTTCTCCGGCCAAAGTTCTCCGGGCAAGGCGCGCAAAGGGACGACGCGCATACAGGCCGGTTTCCACGCAGCGCGCCGCCGATCCGGGCCACGGATGGGGCAGGGGGCTTGCCATTGCCCGCGAAACCCCCTAAAGGCGCGCTCACTTCACAGGCGAAGGCGGGCCTTCGGGGGAGACATCCCCGTCGTGTCCACCGGTTGGGTCAGTGCCAGGACGGCGCGAAACCCTCTCCTTCGTCGAGGCTCAAACCGGAAAGGACCACGTTGATGGCTCTCCCTGACTTTTCTCTCCGTCAGCTTCTCGAAGCAGGCGTTCACTTCGGCCACCAGACCCAGCGCTGGAACCCGCGCATGGCACCGTATATCTACGGTGACCGCAACGGCATCCACATCCTCGACCTGACGCAGACCGTCGAGCTGCTCGACCAGGCGCTGAACGTCGTGCGCGAGACCGTGGCCAAGGGCGGCCGTATCCTCTTCGTCGGCACCAAGCGCCAGGCGCAGAAGCCCGTCGCGGACGCCGCCGAGCGGTGCGCGCAGTATTACATGAACCACCGCTGGCTGGGCGGCACGCTCACCAACTGGAAGACCGTGTCGAACTCGATCAGCCGCCTCAAGCAGATCGACGAGCAATTCGCCAACGGTCTCGAGGGTCTGACCAAGAAAGAGCGTCTCGGCATGGAGCGCGACCAGGCGAAGCTGCAGGCCTCGCTGGGCGGCATCCGCGAGATGGGCGGCCTTCCCGACCTGATCTTCGTGATCGACGTCAACAAGGAAGACCTCGCCATCGCCGAAGCCAAGAAGCTGGGCATCCCGGTCGTGGCCGTGGTCGACACCAACTGCTCGCCCGATGGCGTGGATTACATCATCCCCGGCAACGATGACGCGGCACGCGCCATCGCGCTCTACTGCGACCTGATCAGCCGCGCCGCGCTGGACGGCATGAGCGCGCAACTGCGGACCGCGGGCGTCGATCTCGGCGCGCTGGAAGAGGGCGATGTCGAAGAGGCGCTGGCCGCCGACGACACCGCCGAAGCCCCCGCTGCGGAAACCGCCGAGGGCTGAGCCCTCCGTCATGCGATTGACATGCGCGCGGGGCATCACCCGCGCGCAGCCCACAGAGATTCAGGAGAGACGCACATGGCAATCACCGCTGCACAGGTGAAGGAACTGCGCGACGCAACCGGCGCAGGCATGATGGACGCCAAGAAGGCGCTGAGCGAGAACAACGGCGATTTCGAAGCCGCCGTCGACTGGCTGCGCACAAAGGGTCTGGCCAAGGCCGCCAAGAAATCGGGCCGCACCGCGGCCGAGGGCCTCGTCGCCGTCGCCGTCTCGGGCGGCAAGGGCGTGGCCGTCGAGGTGAACTCGGAAACCGACTTCGTCGCCAAGAACGCCGAGTTCCAGGGCATGGTCGCAGGCATCGCGCAAGCGGCACTCGGCGCAGCCGACCTCGAGGCGCTGCTGGCCGCCGACCTCGGTGGCAAGTCGGTGGCCGACACGCTGACCGACAAGATCGCCACCATCGGCGAGAACATGGGCGTGCGCCGCATGGCCGCGCTGGAAGGTGACATCGTCGCCTCCTACGTCCACAACGCCGCTGCGGACGGCATGGGCAAGATCGGCGTTCTGGTCGCGCTCAAGGGCGGTGACGAAGCCTTTGCCAAGCAGGTGGCCATGCATGTCGCCGCCGTGAACCCCGCCGCCCTCGACGAGGCGTCGGTCGACGCCGAGATGGTCGAGAAGGAGCGTCAGGTCCAGATCGACATCGCGCGCGAAAGCGGCAAGCCCGAGGCCGTCATCGAAAAGATGATCGTGGGCCGGATGCAGAAGTTCCTCTCGGAGATCACGCTGGTCAACCAGGCATTCGTGATCAACCCCGACCTGACCGTCGGTGCCGCCGCCAAGGAAGCGGGCGCCGAGATCACCGGCTACGTCCGGCTCGAGGTCGGTGAAGGCATCGAGAAGAAAGAAGAGAACTTCGCCGAGGAAGTCGCCAAGGCCGCACAGGGCTGAGCGCGTCTCATCGGACGGAATTGAGAGGGGCAGGGGTGAAACCCTGCCCCTTTTTCATGCCGCACCGCCGCCGGGGCCGGGGGACGGCACGTCGCGTCTGGCCGAACCCGGCCCGGTGCGGCTAGACTGTCGCCCGTGTCAGGACCAGTCGTCGCGCAAGGTGCCAGCGCGACCCGAAGGGCGGAGGGAGCCATGGCGGATCACCCCTATACCCATCTTCCCGAAGGGGCGTTCTGGTCGCCGTCGGTGGCGCAGCGGCACATGCTCGACATCTCCGGCCTGTGGCAGGCCCCCTTTCCGATCGCGCCGCGCGACCGGTTCGTGACCTTCGGCTCGTGCTTCGCGCAGCATTTCGGCCGGGCGCTGGCCGCGCGCGGGGTCCAGTGGCAGGACGAGGAACCGCCGCCCGAGGGGCTGGCCCCCGACACCGCACGGCGGCTGGGCTATGGCCTGTTCTCGGCGCGGACGGGCAACATCTACACCGCCGCGATGCTGCATCAATGGGTGGATTGGGCCCTTGGCGCGCGCACCCCGCCCGAGCTGGTGTGGGAGGGCGAGGGCGGTCGCGTCCATGACCCGTTCCGCCCCGCGGTCGAGCCCGGTGGGTTCGCGGACACGGCCGAACTGCTGGCCTCGCGCCGCGCGACGCTCGAGGCCTTTCGCCGCTCCATCCTGACCTGCAACATCCTCGTCTTCACGCTAGGGCTGACCGAAAGCTGGCTGGACAGCGCGCTTGGCGTCGAATTCGCGCTCTGTCCCGGCACGCTGGCCGGGCGGTTCGATCCCGCCCGGCACGTCTTCGAGAACCGCGCCTTCGCCTCGGTCCATGCGGACCTGACGCAGGCCATCGAAAAGATCCGCGCCGCCCGCGGCGGCAAGGGGCCGCGGGTGATCCTGACGGTCTCGCCGGTACCGCTTGCCGCGACCATGTCGGGCGCGCATGTGCTGGTGGCCACCAGCGGCTCGAAGGCGATCCTGCGCGCGGTGGCGGGGCAGGTGGCCAGCGAGTTGCCGCGGGTGGCCTATTTCCCGTCCTACGAGATCATCTCGGCCCCGCCCTTTCGCGGCAGTTTCTTCGAGCCGAACCTGCGCGCGGTGAACCGGGCCGGGGTCGATCACGTCATGGCGCAGTTCTTTGCCGGCCTGCCAGACGCGCCGCCGGGACGCGCGCCGCAACTCGGGACCGGCCCCGACAGCGCCGAGGCGCTGGCCTGCGAGGAAGAGATCCTCGGCAGTTTCGGTCCCGGCGCAGGACGGCACCCATGATGCCGCTTGCGCTGATCGGCGACAGCCACCTCGGCGCGG
>JAOARA010000455.1 GCA_025211115.1 Roseicyclus sp.
CCGGTGCAATGGCTGACCGTGCCCTTCTGGAACAACTTTTTCCTGATGATCGTGCTGATCTGGATCCAGACCGGCTTCGCCATGGTGATCCTGTCGGCCGCCCTGCGCGGCATCCCCGAGGAAACCGTCGAGGCCGCCATCGTGGACGGCGCCAACCCGTTCCAGGTCTTCTTCAAGATCAAGATGCCGCAGATCTACGGGACCATCGTGGTGGTCTGGACCACGATCACCATCGTGGTGCTCAAGGTCTTCGACATCGTCTTCGCCATGACCAACGGCCAATGGGAAACGCAGGTTCTGGCCAATTACATGTATGACAAGATGTTCCGCGCCAACGCCTGGGGCATGGGCTCGGCAGCGGCGATGATCATCATGCTGATGGTGACGCCGATCCTGGTCTGGAACGTCTACAACGCCCGCAAGGAAATGCGCTGATGGCCGCCGTTCGCAGCCGCGCGCCGAGGGGAGAGCATCATGGATAACATCGCCGGCAAGAAATCCTCGCTCACCTGGGCGGTGCATATCTCGGTGCTTGCGCTGGTGCTGCTGTGGATCTTCCCGACCGCGGGGCTTCTGATCTCGTCCTTCCGCACGACCGAGCAGATCCGCACCTCGGGCTGGTGGGCGGCGCTGTTTCCCGCCGAGATCAACGAGGTCTTCCGCACCTCCGACCCCGACGAGACCCGGTTCGAGCGGGACGGGCTTTACGTCGTCGAGGGCAATTTCTACGTCGACGAGGGCCGCGCCCCCAGCGCCGACGCGGTGGATGCGGAAATCACCGTCTGGGGCACCTCCTCGCGCGACATCTCGGCATATCAGGCGGGCGAGACCGCCGACATGGGCGACGGCGAGACGATGACCGTTCAGGCCAACGGCGATTACGTCTGGTCGGGCACCGACGAGCAGATCTCGGGCCGCGGCCAGCGCGTCTTCGCCACCGCCGAAAGCCCGCCCGAGTTCACGCTGGGCAATTACCAGACCGTTCTCTTCGACCCCGGCAACCGCGAGGGGATGGCCAAGGCCTTCTTCAACACGCTGACCGTCGTGATCCCCGCCACGATCATCCCGATCCTGATCGCGGCCTTCGCGGCCTATGCGCTGGCGTGGATGGATTTTCCGGGCCGCGCGCTGCTGATCGCAGGTGTCGTGGCGCTGCTGGTGGTGCCGCTGCAACTGGCGCTGATCCCGCTTCTGTCGCTGCACAACGACATCGGCATCGGCAAGGGCTACCTCGGCACCTGGCTCGCGCATACCGGCTTCGGCCTGCCGCTCGCCATCTACCTGTTGCGCAACTACATGGTCGGCCTCCCGCGAGAGATCATCGAATGCGCCAAGGTGGACGGCGCGACCGATTTCCAGATTTTCGTAAAGATCATCCTGCCGCTCAGTTTCCCGGCCCTTGCGAGTTTCGCGATCTTCCAGTTCCTGTGGACATGGAACGACCTTCTGGTCGCCATGGTGTTCCTGATCGACAGTTCCGGCGAGACCACGGTGATGACCCGCCAGATCGTCGAGCTGCTGGGCACCCGCGGCGGCGACTGGGAGATCCTGGCCACCTCGGCCTTCGTGTCGATCGCGGTTCCGCTCGTCGTCTTCTTCACAATGCAACGCTACCTTGTCCGCGGCCTGCTGGCCGGATCGGTCAAGTGACAACAGGAAAGACCTGCGCATGACGCTCATGCAGGATATGGCGCGCGACAATATCGTCGCGCAGGACAACGTCTGGTGGCGGGGGGCGGTGATCTACCAGATCTACCCCCGCAGCTTCCAGGACAGCAACCACGACGGGATTGGCGACCTCGCGGGCATCATCCACCGCCTCGGCCACGTGGCCGAGCTGGGCGTCGATGCGATCTGGATCTCGCCCTTCTTCCGCTCGCCCATGCTCGATTTCGGCTATGACGTCAGCGATTACCGCGACGTCGACCCAATGTTCGGCAGCTTGGGCGATTTCGACGCGCTGATATCGCGCGCGCATGAGCTGGGGCTGAAGGTGCTGATCGACCTTGTCCTCAGCCACACCTCGAACCAGCACCCGTGGTTCCACGAAAGCCAGACCAGCCGCGACAACCCCAAGGCCGACTGGTATGTCTGGGCCGACGCCAAGCCCGACGGCAGCCCGCCGAACAACTGGCTGTCGATCTTCGGCGGCTCGGCCTGGGAATGGTCGGGCGACCGGATGCAGTATTTCCTGCACAACTTCCTGAAAGAGCAGCCGGACCTCAACCTGCACAACCCGCAGGTGCAGGAGGAGCTTCTGGGCGTCGCGCGGTTCTGGCTCGACCGCGGCGTCGACGGCTTCCGCCTCGACACGATCAACTTCTACTTCCACGACCCGAAACTGCGCGACAACCCCGCGCTCGACCCCAGCCAGCGCAACGCCACCATCGCGCCCGAGGTGAACCCCTACAACTGGCAGGATCACCTCTATGACAAGAACCAGCCCGAGAACCTCGAGTTCCTGCGCCGCCTGCGCGCGCTGATGGATGAATACCCCGCCACCACCGCCGTGGGCGAGGTGGGCGATGCCCAACGCGGCATGGAGATCCAGGCCGAATACACCTCGGGCGGTGACAAGGTTCACATGTGCTACTCGTTCGAGTTCCTCTCGGGCACCACCCCCACGCCCGAGCGCGTGGTCGATGTGCTGACCGATTACGAGGACAAGATCGGCGACGGCTGGGCCTGCTGGGCGTTTTCCAACCATGACGTCGTGCGCCACGCGAGCCGCTGGAACCTGGGCGAGGATGCGCGCAGGCTTTACGCGGCGCTGCTGCTGTCGCTGCGCGGCACCGTGTGCCTCTACCAGGGCGAAGAACTGGGCCTGACCGAGGCCTATGTCTCCTACGAGGATCTGCAGGACCCCTACGGCATCCGCTTCTGGCCCAAGTTCCGCGGCCGCGACGGCTGCCGCACGCCGATCCCGTGGATTTCCGACAACCAGAACGGCGGTTTCTCGGATGCGAAGCCCTGGCTTCCGGTCGCGGTCGAGCATCTGCAACGCTCGGTCGGCGACCAGTCCGCCAAGGACGACAGCACGCTGGCCTTCTACCGCCAGATGATCCACTTCCGCCGCGCCTGGGCCCCGCTGGTCAAGGGCACGCTGGAAGAGCTGTGGTCGGGCGACGGCATCGTCAGCTTCGTGCGCGCGCATGAGGGGCAGCGCCTGTTCTGCGCCTTCAACATGACCAACCTCGCCCATCCCGTCGCGCTGCCCCCCGGCCGCTGGCGGCAGGACAAGGGCGCGCCCTTCACGGCGATCGAGAACGACACCGGGCGGCAGGTGATGCTGCCGCCATACCAGGCCTATTTCGCGGCGCTGGAAGAGGCCGCCTGAGGCGGCCCGAACCTGGAGAGAGGGAGGAGACGGGGACCATGGCGGATCTGAAACTGACGGATGTCGAAAAGGTCTATGGCGGCACCGTCAAGGTGCTGAGCGAGATCGACCTCGACATCAAGACGGGCGAACTGATCGTCTTCGTCGGCCCCTCGGGCTGTGGCAAGTCCACGTTGCTGCGGATGATCGCGGGGCTGGAAAAGATCACGGGCGGCACGCTCGAGATCGACGGGCAGGTCGTGAACGACGTGCCCCCCAGCCAGCGCGGCATCGCCATGGTGTTCCAGTCCTACGCGCTCTATCCGCACATGACCGTCTACGACAACATGGCCTTCTCGCTGCGCATCGCGGGCAAGGACAAGGAGACGATCGACAAGAAGGTGCGCGCCGCCGCCGACAAGCTGCAGCTCACCAACTTCCTCGACCGCCTGCCCAAGGCGCTTTCCGGCGGCCAGCGCCAGCGCGTCGCCATCGGCCGCTCCATCGTGCGCGACCCCAAGGTCTATCTCTTCGACGAACCGCTCTCCAACCTCGACGCGGCGCTGCGCGTGGCCACAAGGATCGAGATCGCGCAGCTGAAGGAACAGATGCCCGACAGCACCATGATCTACGTCACCCACGACCAGGTGGAGGCGATGACGCTGGCGACCCGCATCGTCGTTCTGGCAGGCGGCGGCATCGCGCAGGTGGGCAGCCCGCTCACGCTCTATGAGCAGCCCAACTCCACCTTCGTGGCGCAGTTCATCGGCTCGCCCGCGATGAACCTTCTGCCCGGCAAGATCACCGGCACCGGCGAGACCACCACGCTCGAGCTGAAGGAGGGCGGGGGCACGATCACCTCCAACTACGCCAGCCGCCCCGAGGACATGGGCGCCGAGGTGCAGGTGGGCATCCGCCCCGAGGACATGATCGCCACCGACGCCGCCGATTTCGCCTTCCACGGCAAGGTCGAGATCGTCGAGGCGCTGGGCGAGGTGACGCTGCTCTATTTCGCCAAGACCGACCCGTCGCATGACCCGGTCATCGGCAAGCTGCAGGGCATCCACCCCGACCTGCGCGGGCAGGAGGTCAAGATGACCGCCGCGCCCGACAAGGTGCATGTGTTCAAGGACGGCATCTCGCTCAAGTATCGGGACGAGCGTGTCTTCCTGCCGGGTGTTCAGCCGCACTGACCCGGCGCGGGTCCGGGCACGCCTTTGACATGTGGTCAGGTCGGAGCGGGCACCTGTGGGTGCCTTGCTGCCTCGTGTCGGTCTGATCCCCTGAAATCGCTCTGAAAAAAGCCATTTTTCCGTAGTCAGGGGCGAATCATCTGCTGTTCTGAAAAAGGAGACAGTGGTCCCATCATCACCGCATTATTTCTTGCGGGGAAACAACGTCATCGAGCTGTCATTCATTCTTATGGTGTGTTTCATTATAACCATATGAAAAATATAGTAAAATGATTGTTTTCGAGGCGCGGACGGTTTTTAGTTAAATAACAGTGGGCCGCTGTTAACCTTACGGCACGAGTAACAAGTGGAGACCATTATGCTCAAGAAAGCGATTGTCGCAGCTTTTGTGGTTGCTTCCGCCACGACGGCTGCCCAGGCGTGGGACGGCGAAGTCGTCGCATGCTATGATACCGTTCTGGTGCCTGCGCAATATTCCGTGCGCGAGGAACTGGTGCGCCCGGCCCGGACCGAATGGGAACACCGCAACGGCCAGGCCGTTCGGGTGCATTACCCGGCGGTCTATGTCGAGGTGCGTCGGGAAACCCACCCCGAGCGTTACGTCAATCGCCCGGCTCCCTGCCGCTGAGGCGTTAGCACCCGTCGAAAGGGGCGCGGGATAGCGTCCCTTTCGACAGCAAAAGGTCAAATTGTTTCCATATATAGACCACCTGTTTCCGGTCTTGTCACACCATCGTATTGGTTAACGAGGTGAGACATGAAACGGTTCCTGACTGCGGCATTGGCACTTGCGCTGTTGCCGACAACCGCATTTGCAACTGGCGGGCAGGAGGTAACGGTTCAGGCCCGCGACAGCGACCGTCGGATCGCCTGCTACCGCGAAGTGGAAATGCCCGCCCAATACCGCGTCGAGCAGGTTCTCGTGACGCCGCCCGTTCAATACTACTTCCGGCGCAACACCGGCATCGTCGAATTGCGCGAAACGCCGGCAGTCTACGAAGAACGCAGGACCCTCGTGCAGGAAGCCCGCATCGTGATGCAGGAAGTCGCCTGTCCGAGCCGTTGAGAACGACACGCCGCGACAGGTCGGGTGACCCCCGTCAGGCGGTGGGATCGAAGGATGCAGGATCGCAACGACGGCGCGGGCCACCCTGTGATCGTCACGAACACGGAAGATACGGCAGATGATGGAAGATCGACGTTTCACCCCCCGCAGGCTGGCGATCGTGCTTTTGCCGATGGCGCTGCTTGCCAATTGCGGTGTCCTTGTCCCGTCCGCGCAGGGCGTGCAGGTCTCCGACCCGGTCGAACGGGTAACCCTTCACGACGGGCGCATGGCCTACTCGACCGAGTCCGCAGCACCGCCCCCCGGTTTCGCCGAGGTGGCCGAGTTCCGGACGCGCGAATTATGCGAGGCGCGCGGGGCCGCGGGTGCCCATATGGTCGCCGCACCCAGCGCGGCCAGCCTGCACTTCGAGTGCACCGACTGACGGCTGCCCGGCGCCACAGGCCCTGACACCTGTCGGTGCAGCCTTCGGGCACTGGCGCTGTTAGCGCTAACATGATACTCCTCCCCCGACTCGCACCGAGGGGAGAGACCGGATGCCATTGGACGACCGTATCGCCGCCGTCACCGACCGGATCATCGCGC
>JAOARA010000049.1 GCA_025211115.1 Roseicyclus sp.
GCCGATGAGGTTGAGAACGCCATCGATCCGCTGACCGCGCTACCCGCATGGGTCAAGGGCGAGAAGCGGCTCTCAATGATGCTGCCTTATGTGAGCCTCGTGAACGACCGAACGATCCGGACACGCGGCAACGAGCTGATGCAATGCATCAGGCTGGAAGGGGTCAACAGCACCACGAGCGAGGACGGGCATCTCGACCGGATCGGCGGGCTCCTCGCCGGGATCGTCGCGCAGGTGGGGACGGAGTTTTCCTTTTACCTGCACAAGGTGTCTAAAGCGGTCGACGTGACCCTGCCGCCCATCCCGGGCGAGGGCTTCGCGGCCGCCGTCGACCAGCGCTGGCGCACGCATCTGGGTCAATCTGGCCTTCGCGACAAGACGCTGACCCTGACCGTGCTGAAGCGCCCAGAAGCGGGCAGCCGCTTGCCGTTCGGTCTGGGGGCATCCCGCGCGCGGCATTCGGCGGATACGACCCGGCGCTTGCGCAAGCTCGACGAGGTCGTGGGCTTCCTCCTGTCTTCCTTCGATGAGCTGAAGCCCCGCCTGCTGGCCGCCAGCACTGGCGAGCTTCTGGGCTTCCTCGGATCGCTCAACACGGGCGAGGAGCATCCGCTCTTCCCGCGGTCGCGCTTCGGCGTGATTGCTGAGGATGTCGCCAATACCCGCGTCACCTTCCGCGGCACGACCATCGCGCTCTCGGACGGTGCCGTCGGCGACAAGCTCGGGGCGATCTTTGCGGTGAAAAACTACCCCGCCAAGACCGATAGCCTGATGCTCGACGAGTTGAATCTGCCCGTCGACATGGTGGTCACGCACTCCTTTGTGCCGATCAACGCAAACATCATGGCGGGCCGGATCAAACGGCAGCTGCGCCTCATGCAGGCCGCCAATGACGGGGCCGTCAGCCTCGCTCAGGAACTGGAACTCGCCCAAGACGATCTGGAATCGAAACGCCTGATCTTCGGCGAGCATCACATGACCGTGGCGGTCTATGCGCGGACCCAAGCCGCCCTCGACGACATCGCGGCCGAGATCCGCAACATCTCTGCGACCTCTGGCATCAACCTGATCTCGGAAGCCTTCGGGGCCCGGGCGCATTTCATGGCGCAGCATCCCGGCAATACCGGGGCGCGAAGCCGCAAGGCCGCAATCACGAACCACAACTTCGCCGATCTCGCCACCTTTCACCGCACACCGCTTGGCAAGACTGGTAGGGAAGTGCCGTGGGGCGTGCCGATCACACTCTTCCCGACGCCCGAGCGCAGCGGTTTTCGCTTCAACTTCCACGAACAGGGCGCGCCGGATCGCGAACCCACGGGAGGCCATACCCTGATCCTGGGACGTCCCGGCTCCGGCAAATCCGTCCTGGCGGCTTTCCTGATGACTATGGCCCGCCGCGCCGGTGCACGGGTCTTCGTATTCGACTATCGCGCGGGCATGGAGATGGCCGTCCACGCGCTCGGCGGCAGCTATTCGACGGTGCGTGCCGGACGGCCCACGGGGCTCAATCCGCTCCAGACCGAGATCGACATGCGGGGCCAGGCATGGCTTGCTGATTGGCTCGCGAGCCTCTTGGAGCGGCGCGATCGACCGCTGACCCCGGTTCAGACCAACCGATTGCAGGAGGTCGTGCGTCAGAACGCGAGCGCAGGACATGCAGAGCTCAGGAACTGGTCCGACTTCGCCTCGCTCCTCGTCTCGACCGATGACGAGGGCGATCTCTTCGAGCGGATGCAGGAATGGACGGCTGATGGCCGCTATGGCTGGATCTTCGGGGCCAATGCCGAGGACAGCTTCTGCATCGACGGTGACGTCGCAGGGTTCGATCTGACCGGCATCCTAGATTCCGAGAGCGAGCGGGAACGTATGGCGGTCCTCTCCTACCTCTTCCGCCGGGTCGAGCGGGTGATCGAGGACCGCAAGCCCACCATCATCGTCATCGACGAAGCCTGGAAGGCGCTCGACAACGCCTATTTTGCGGAGCGGCTCAGCAATTGGCTGGTGACCGCTCGCAAGCAGAACGCCGTCGTCGTGATGATGACGCAATATGCCAGCCAGCTCGAGCGCACGCGCACCGGCAAGACCATCGTGGAAGCGGTGCCGACCCAGGTGCTCTTGCCCAACATTCGTGCGTCCGCCGCTGACTACGCCATGCTCGGCCTGACCGAGAAAGAGCTCGACGTGCTTCTGGGCGTCGGCTCGGCCTCGCGGCTCGCACTTGTACGCGACGACCGTGGGTCCGTCGTGATCGATGCCGATCTCAGCGCGCTCGGCCCGCTCGTGACCATCCTTGGAGGAATGGAGAAGGGCGAAGCACTTGTCGGCGCCGATTATCGCGAACGTCCTGATTTCTGGAGAGTGACATGATTCGTACCATCATTCGCAGCGTCGTGCTGCTCGGGCTCGGCCTGACCCTGACAGCCTGTGCACAGCATAATCCCCCGCAAGCCAACTGCTTCAATTTTCGCGAGGCTCCTGCGCAGGCAGGAACCGCCACCGCCACGATCTCGACCATGGGGGCAGAGGTCACGCGCCGCGACACGGCCTGCGATTTCGTCCTCTTGGGGGCGGGCGGCTGAGCCAATGCGGACCTGGCTTCCTCTCTCGATGATCGGCTTTGCACTGGCAGGTCCCACGGCGGGGCCAGCGGTCGCCCAGGGCGTGCCAACCTTCGATCTGCGCCTCTTCGCAGAGCGGCAGGCCATCCTTGAGCAGACCGATCGGGACCTGGCACTGCAGCAGGACCGGCTAAGCCGCGAGGAGGAACTGGCCGAAATCGAGCGCCAGCAACTCGCCTCCCTCGAAGGGCTGATGGATGCCATGTCCCTCGGCTCGGGCGATGTGGCTGGTACCGTCGCCGGACTTGAGGCGGGGCAGGGGGCGGTTGATGACGTCGAGAGCGCCGCCGCCAGCCTCTATGCGCCCGAGGACACCAATCCAGCGGCGGCGCGGATGTTTGGCGATGCCCGGGAAGGGATCGAGGAGCTGATCATCCGCGCAGCACGCGACACCCATAGTCTGTCCGGGGTCGGCCGCGCGGGCCTTTCGCTCGTGCAATGGCGCTGCCTTCTGCAGGCGCTGATCTGGCAGGAAAGCCGTTTCCAGATTGGGGCACGCTCACCCGTAGGGGCCTTCGGACTTACCCAGATCATGCCAGGTACCGCGGGCGATCTCGGGATCTACCCGGCGTATTACGACGATCCCTATCTGCAGGTCACCGGTGGCGCGCGCTACCTCGCCCAGATGCTGAACATGTTCGATGGCAACATCATTCATGCACTCGCCGCCTATAACGCCGGTCCGGGCAATGTGCAGGATTATGGCGGTGTGCCGCCCTTCGCGGAAACCCAGCACTATGTCGTTGTGATCCCGCAGCAGTACAATAGCTACCTCGCCGCCGTGGGCGGCATCGATGCGCTCGGCACCATCGACCCTGTGCTCCTCGCCAACGCGAGTTTCAGCCTCTCGGCCCACGGCGCAGGGGTCTA
>JAOARA010000456.1 GCA_025211115.1 Roseicyclus sp.
GCATTTCGCGCTTCTGGCGAAGATCGCCGCGCGCAACGGGCTTTCGGGGCTGTCGATGGGCATGTCCTCGGATTTCGAGACGGCGATCAGGCTGGGTGCCACCCATGTGCGCGTCGGCTCGGCGATCTTCGGGGAACGCGCCTATACCTGATGCGCCTGCGCGGCCCGGCGCACGCCGCGGCCCGCCAGCGCCTCGGGGATCACGAGCCGCGTCTCGTAGCGGATGCGCGCCACGATCCAGCGCAGGTCTTGCGGGTCCAGCGCCACGCAGCCCGCCGTGGGGTAGCCCGGCCTGCGCCATGAATGGATGAAGATGCCCGAGCCGCGCCCGCGTTCGGCGCGCGGCCAGTTCCAATCTGATAGAAGAACGATGTCGTAGAGCGGGTCGGCGCGGCGCAGCGTCTCGTGGTTCGCCCGGAAGGGCGCGCGGACCATGAGGTTGTAATCCTCGTCCTTCGGATCGTCGCACCACAGGTCACCGGGCCGGATCGGCACCGCCCAGTCGCAGGGCCGGGCCAGCCGGTCGGGGCGGTAGCGGCACCCCACGAGGCCATGCGTGCCCGCGGGCGTGCCGCCATCGCCCTCGCGCTTGGCATCGCCTGAGACGATCCCGCCGCGCCCCAGCGTGCAGGGAAAGAGCCTGCCCATGAAGCGCAGCCCCAGCGGCGTGACGACCATGTCGCGCGGTTTCATGCGGCCCTCAGACCCCTTCCACGATCCGCAGATCGGTGTCGGCCACGGCGTCGCGGATCGCCTTGGCATCGGTGTAGCCGGCCGATTCGTAGAACCGGCGGGCGGTCTCGACATCGTCGAACTCGACGATGACGGAAATGCCCGTCACCTCGCCCTCGCGGATGTCGGGCGCGGGATCACGGGCGAGGACGCGCCCGCCGAACTCGGCGATGACCGGGGCCGAGGCCTCGGCGAAGCGCTGCATCTCGGCGCGGTCGCGCGCGCGGATATTGGCGACGATGTATCCCTTGGGCATGGTGTGCTCCCGGCTGGCCTGCGTCTCCTTGGACAAGGCTAGAGCAGATGCCCCGACTTGTCGCGCTTGACCGACAGGTAATGCGCATTGTGGCGGTTGGTGCCGGTGATCAGCGGCACGCGCTCGGCCACCGCGATGCCCTCGGCCTGCATCATCTCGACCTTGCGGGGGTTGTTGGTCATCAGCCGCACCGCGCCGAATCCCATCCGGCGGAGCAGGTCCGCGCCGATGCGGAAATCGCGCTCGTCATCCTCGAAGCCGAGGCGGTGGTTCGCCTCGACCGTGTCGAAGCCCTGGTCCTGCAGCGAATAGGCCCGCATCTTGTTGGCAAGGCCGATCCCCCGCCCCTCCTGGTTGAGGTAGAAGAGCACGCCAGCGCCCGCGCGCCCCATCTCGGCCAGCGCGGTGCGCAGCTGCGGGCCGCAATCGCATTTCAGGCTGCCCAGCACGTCGCCGGTGAAACACGCGGAATGCAGCCGCGCCAGCACCGGCGTGTCGCGGTCGGGGCGGCCGATCTCGATGGCGTAATGCTCCACCCCGCCATTCTCGGGGCGGAAGATGTGCAGCCGCCCGGCCTCGGCGGCTTCCATCGGCAGGCGCGCGGCGGCGACGGGCAGAAGCGGGTGATGGCGCGCGAGATCATCGGCCAGCATCCCCTCGGTCAGGCAGGCCGCGCCGATCTCGGCGGCGAGCGCCTGCGCCCGGTCGGTCTCGAGCGCTACCACGGCGGGCAGAAGCTGCGCGGATTTGGCCAGCATCAGCGCAAGGCGATGCAGGCCCGCGTCGCCCTCGCGCAGGCTGGGCAGCGGGCCTTTCATCGGCTCGGCCAGGTCCAGCGCGGGATCGGCCAGCGCGCGCACCCACTGCGCATCGACATCGCCCGGCAGCGCCACGCGCGCGAGGTCGCCGTCATAAGCGCGCGCCTTCAGCGTCTCGGCCCGCCAGCCGGTGATCGCCACGACCGCCCGCCCCGGCAGGGCGCGCAGCGCCTCCAGCCGGTCGGCGGTCAGCGTCTCGGCGGCCAGCACGATCAGGCCCGCGCCCGCGCCCCCGATCACGACCGGAAGGCCGACACGCAGGTCCGCGCGCGCCCGCGCGACATGTTCGGTGGGGGTAGGCAACAGGCTCATGGGGCCTGCATACTGCCGAAGATCGGGTTTTGAAACATTCCCTCGCGCGCCCACACGTCGCCGTGAGATTGTTTTTCAGTCGCTTGTCAAACGCGCCCCTCACGTCAATCTCGATCACATCACGATTGAAGGAGCCCGCGACATGGCCAATCTGAAAAAGATCCTGCTGGTCGACGACGACGACGACCTGCGCGAGGCGCTGAGCGAACAACTGGTGATGACCGAGGATTTCGACGTCTTCGAAGCCGGCACCGGCGCGCAGGGCATGGAGCGGGTCAAGGAAGCGATCTACGATCTCGTCGTGCTCGACGTGGGCCTGCCCGACACCGACGGGCGCGAGCTGTGCCGCCTGATGCGCAAGCAGGGCGTGAAATGCCCGATCCTGATGCTGACGGGCCATGACAGCGACGCCGACACGATCCTCGGCCTCGATGCGGGCGCGAATGACTACGTGACCAAGCCCTTCCGCTTCCCGGTGCTCCTGGCGCGCATCCGCGCGCAGCTGCGCCAGCACGAGCAATCCGAGGATGCCGTGTTCCAGCTTGGCCCCTACACGTTCAAGCCCGCGATGAAGATGCTGGTGACCGAGGACGAGAAGAAGATCCGCCTGACCGAGAAAGAGACCAACATCCTCAAGTTCCTCTACCGCGCGCAGGAGGGCGTGGTGGCGCGTGATGTTCTTCTGCATGAAGTCTGGGGCTACAACGCTGGCGTCACGACGCACACGCTGGAAACCCACATCTACCGCCTGCGGCAAAAGATCGAGCCCGATCCCTCGAACGCGCGGCTTCTGGTCACCGAAAGCGGCGGTTATCGGCTGGTCGCGTAAGGCGTGGACGGGCCGTTAACCTTTTCTTCACGCGGGCATGTTCAACTCTGCCACGTTGATCCAGGTCAATGTGCAACCTTGGGTTGTTCGTTACCAGTTTCTCATTACCTCCCTGTTGGACTTGGCCCGAACTTCGGTTCGGGCCTTTCTTTTGCCCGGTCGCCCGCGCGGCGGTCTGGCCATCGCGCGCCGCGCTCCGTAAACCGGGGCGACCCGTCACGACCGGAGGCCGCCGATGCCCTTCACGCTTGCCACATGGAACATCAACTCGGTCCGCCTGCGCGCCGACCTGGTGGTCAAGCTCCTGACCGAGGAAGGGCCGGATGTGCTCTGCCTGCAGGAGTGCAAATCCCCCGTCGACAAGATCCCGGCCGAGGTCTTTGCCGAGGCGGGCTACCCCCACATGGTCGCCCGCGGGCAGAAGGGCTATAACGGCGTCGCCATCCTGTCGCGCCTTCCGCTGACGGATGCGGGCCACCGCGACATCTGCGGCAAGGGCGATGCGCGCCACGTCGCCGCGCGGCTCGAGAACGGCGTGACGATCCACAATTTCTACGTCCCCGCGGGCGGCGATGAACCCGACCGTGAGAAGAACGAGAAATTCGGCCACAAGCTCGATTTCCTGACCGAGATGCGCGACTGGTTCGGTGCCGACC
>JAOARA010000457.1 GCA_025211115.1 Roseicyclus sp.
AGGCTGGGCCGATGCGGCAGGCTTCGCGGGCTGGCTGTGCAGCGCGCGCAACGACCTTGAGCCGCCGGCCCGTGCGACCGTGCCGGTGATTGGAGAGGTGCTCGACCGCCTGAACGCGCGGCCAGGCTGCCTGCTCGCGCGGATGTCGGGGTCTGGGGGGACGTGTTTCGGCCTCTTCGCGGAAGAGGGTGTGGCCACGGGTGCTGCACGGGCGTTGACCGCCGATCAGCCCGACTGGTGGGTCGCGTCGGCGCCGGTTTTGACGTGATCTTGTAAAAGATCAGTTCAGCCGCGCGACCACGTAATCGGCAAGGTCGTGCATCATGTCGCGCAGCGGATGCTCGGGCAGGACCGTGAGCGCCTGTTGCGCCCGCGCGGTCCAGGCAAAGGCCTCGTCCCGCGTTTCTTCAAGCGTGCCGTGGCGCTGCAGAAGCGTCATCGCCTGTTCCAGGTCGCCGTCCTGCTGGTCGCCCTTCTCGATCGTGCGCAGCCAGAAGGCGCGCTCGGCCGCGTCGGCGCGGGCCACGGCGCGGATCACCGGCAGGGTCAGCTTGCGTTCGCGGAAGTCGTCGCCGGTGTTCTTGCCGATCTCGCCGGTGCTGCCGCCCCAATCGAGCAGGTCGTCGGCCATCTGGAAAGCGATGCCCAGCCCGTCGCCATAGGTCGCCAGCGCCTGCACCACCTCGTCGGGCTTGCCCGCGATGACACCGCCGACCTCGCAGGCGGCTTCGAACAGGGCGGCGGTCTTGCCGCGGATCACCTGCAGATAGATCTCCTCGGTCGTGGCGAGGTTCATGGCGGCGGTCAGCTGCAGCACCTCACCCTCGGCGATCACGGCGGCCGCGTTCGACAGGATGCTCAGAACGCGGGGATTTTCCGTCTCGACCATCAGCTGAAAGGACCGCGCGAACAGGTAGTCGCCGACCAGGACGCTCGACTTGTTGTCCCAGAGCAGGTTGGCGGTGGGCCGCCCGCGGCGCTTCTGGCTTTCGTCGACCACGTCGTCATGCAGCAGCGTGGCGGTGTGGATAAACTCGACCGTCGCGGCGAGCTTCTGGTGCGCGTCGCCCTCGTATCCGCAGAGCCGCGCGGCGGCCAGCGTCAGCATCGGGCGCACGCGCTTGCCGCCCGCCTCGACCAGGTGGGCTGTCACCTCGGGGATGCGGGGGGCGTGTTTCGACGCCATCCGCGCGCGGATCAGGGCGTTGACCGCCGCAAGGTCCGCAGACAGGGCGGCTTGCATCCGCTCATGCGGCTTGGTGGCTGCATCATCGAGGCTCATCCGCCGCTCTCCCCTTTGTCGCCGCCCGGCCCGACATGATCGACATGGTCGACACGGGGCCATGGGCTGCCTAGATATCCGTCATGCTCGAGATCATGCGCAGCACCGACCCCACCGAGATCGCCTTCGCCTCGGCGCTTTTGTCCGGCGAGGATATAGAGGTGTTCGAGATGGACGTCCACATGAGCGCGCTGGAAGGGTCCATCGGCATTTTGCCGCGGCGGCTTCTGGTGCGCCGCGCCGATGCGCATCGCGCGCGGATCGTGCTGCGCGACAACGCCCTGCCGGTGAGCGAGTGAGCGCGACGACGCGCGACGCCTTTCTCGGCGGGCGGCTGGTGATCGAGCAGCCCCGCGACGGCTATCGCGCCGCGACCGACCCGGTGTTTCTTGCCGCCGCTTGCCCGGCGCGCGCGGGCGAGAGCGTGCTGGAACTGGGCTGCGGCGTGGGCACGGCGGCGCTGTGCCTTGCGGCGCGGGTGCCGGAGCTGCGCCTGACCGGGGTGGAGCGGCAGGCGGGCTATGCCGCGCTGGCGCGGTCCAATGCGGCGGCGGCCGGGGCGGAGATGGCGGTGGTCGAGGCCGACCTGAGCCGCCTGCCCGCCGATCTGCGGGCGCAGGGTTTCGACCATGTGCTCGCCAACCCGCCCTTCTTCGCGGCGGGCGACGGGACGGCGGCGCGCGATGCCGGGCGCGAGGCGGCGAACCGCGAGGAAACGCCGCTGTCCGACTGGATCGCCACCGCGCGGGCGCGGCTGAAGCCCAAGGGCTGGCTCACGCTGATCCACCTGGCCGAACGGCTGCCCGATTGCCTGTCCGCGCTGGATGGGTTCGGCGCGGTCGCGGTGCTGCCCCTGCAGCCACGGGCCGGCCGAGCGGCCGGGCGCGTGGTGATCCGGGCGCGGAAAGGGGCGCGCGCGCCCTTCCGGTTGCTTGCGCCGGTCACGATCCACGCGGGTGCTGCGCATGGCGCGGATGCGCCCGATTACAGCGACCTGGCCGAGGCGGTGCTGCGCCATGGCGCGGCGCTGTCCTTCGACTGACCGGCGGTCTGTTGCATTTGAAGAATCCTATTGGTTGTTTTGCGTGACACGACTCAGCTTCCGTGATGCACTTGTCATACGGCCGTCATCAACGAGAGGAGGTTGACCATGTCGCTTGGCGCTCACCTGCAGGAACTGAAAAGGAAGCACGCCAGTATCTCGGCGAAGGTGGAAGAAGCGCAGCGAAGCCCGGGGATCGACGATCTTGCGATCCGGGAGCTGAAGAAAGAGAAACTCCGTCTCAAGGAAGAGATCACCCGGCTCGGCACCTGAGCCCGGCTTGACCTGAGCCCCTTGGGGTCGCGCCCCGGCGACGGGGCCGCGGCCTCATTTGACCGCGGGATAATCCGCCGCGATGCGGAGCCTGCCCGTGTTGTGACCAGCCAAAGCCCTGCAAATCCCGAAGACCGGGGTTTCCGATCCGGCAGTGGTAAGGTCACCCATGCTGACCCATATCTCGTCTCAAGGGAGGTCAAGGAATTGACCACAGAGGACGAGACAGATGGAAACCTTCGCACATACCCCCGAAATGCGCGCCCGCATCGCGGCGGCCCGGCAGGAATGCGCCAGCTACTTCTGGCGTGGCGTGGCCTCGCTGTTCACGCGGCGCTGACCCGCGGGCAAGACATGAAAAAGGCCGGGGTCACGCCCCGGCCTTCATCGTTTCTGGCTTGGCCGTTCAGACGAAGAACTGCGCCCCGTTGGCCGAGATGGTCGAGCCGTTGATGAAGCCCGACTGCTCGGAAGCAAGGAAAACCACGCAGCGCGCAATCTCCTCGGGCTCGCCGAGGCGGCCCGCCGGGATGCCCGCGACGATCTTGGCGCGCACCTCTTCCGGGATCGCCATGACCATTTCGGTGGCGATGTAGCCGGGGCAGATCGCGTTGGCGGTGATGCCCGCGCGCGCGCCCTC
>JAOARA010000458.1 GCA_025211115.1 Roseicyclus sp.
GACCGGCGCAAGCCGATCCTTCGAAGGCCGCGCCGATCCCCGCGAAGCTGCACTGATTTCGGAAATCGCCGCGCAGGCGGCGGGACGGCGGGCCATCTGGGGGGCATCGAAACCCCATACGGTGACCCGAATGCGCCCCTTGCGTCTTGCCGCGGCCCCGACGCTTGCCGCCCTGCCCGCCACGGGCCAAACCATACCGATGATCCCCGGCCCCGGCCCCGGCGACCTTCCCGCGCCCGGCACCTTCTGCGGTCTGTTCACGCTCTGCCCGCCCGCGCCCCCGGTCGCCTGCGACACCGGGGGCTGAGGCGAAGCACGCTCAGGCCAGCCGCGCCTTGACCGCCGGGCCGACCGCGCCGAAATCCATCTGGCCGGTGTAACGCGCCTTGAGCGCGCCCATCACGCGGCCCATGTCGCGCAGCCCCTCGGCCCCGGTCTCGGCGATGGCCGCGTCGATGGCCGCCGTCACCTCGTCCTCGGACAGCTGGCGCGGCAGGAACTGCTCGATGATCGCGATTTCCTCGCGCTCCTTCTCGGCCAGCTCCAGCCGCCCGCCCTCCTCGTAGGCGCGCGCGCTTTCCTGCCGCTGCTTGACCATCTTGCCGAGAATGCCGAGCACGGCCTGCTCGTCCACGGTCTCGGCCCGGCCCTCGCCGCGGGCGGCGATGTCCTGGTCCTTGATCGCGGCATTGATCAGCCGCAGCGTGCCGAGCCGTGTTGCGTCTTTGTCGCGCATCGCCTCCTTGAGGCCGGCGCCGATGCGCTCGCGCAGATCCATGGGCATGGTGATCCCCCATCGCTATCCCGAACCTGCCAGATAGGCCATGCCGCCCGCGGCAACAACACCCTGCGTGTGCGGCTTGACCGCGGGCCGCGCCCCCCGTAGGACACCGCCAATTTGCCCACCCGCGCGCCAAGGGGAGCTGCCGTCATGCCCACCAAACCCACCGCCTGCCTCGCCCTCGCCGATGGAACGCTGTTCTTCGGTCGCGGCTTCGGCGCAACCGGCAGCCGCGTGGCCGAGCTGTGCTTCAACACCGCGATGACCGGCTACCAGGAAATCATGACCGACCCGTCCTATGCGGGGCAGGTGGTGACCTTCACCTTCCCCCATATCGGCAACACCGGCATCACGCCGGAGGATGACGAGACCGCGGACCCTGTCGCTGAGGGCATGGTCGTGAAATGGGACCCGACCGAGCCGTCGAACTGGCGCGCGACGGGCGACCTGGTGGCCTGGCTGGAAAAGACGGGGCGCATCGGCATCGGCGGCGTGGATACCCGGCGGCTGACCCGCGCGATCCGTCAGCAGGGCGCGCCGCATGTGGCGCTGGCCCATGACCCCGAGGGGAATTTCGACATCGAGGCGCTGGTCGCCGCGGCGCGCGGCTTTTCCGGGCTCGAGGGGCTGGACCTCGCCAAGGGGGTCACCTGCGCGCAATCCTATCGCTGGGACGAGATGCGTTGGGCCTGGCCCGAGGGCTATTCGAAGCGCGATCCCGCGATCCCCGCGCCCAAGGTGGTGGCGATCGACTACGGCGCGAAACGCAACATCCTGCGCTGCCTCGCCTCGGCGGGCTGCGACGTGACGGTGATGCCTGCCACCACCACCGCCGAGGAGGTGCTGGCGCAAAATCCCGATGGCGTCTTCCTGTCCAACGGCCCCGGCGACCCGGCGGCGACGGGGGCCTATGCCGTGCCGATGATCCGCGGCGTGCTGGAGCGTGACCTGCCGGTCTTCGGCATCTGCCTCGGCCACCAGATGCTGGCGCTGGCGCTGGGGGCGAAGACCATCAAGATGAACCACGGCCACCACGGCGCGAACCATCCGGTGAAGGACCTGGAAACCGGCAAGGTCGAGATCACCTCGATGAACCACGGCTTCACCGTGGACAGCCAGACCCTGCCCGCGGGCGTGAAGGAAACGCATGTGAGCCTGTTCGACGGCTCGAACTGCGGCATCCGCATGGCCGACCGCCCGGTCTTCTCGGTGCAGCACCACCCCGAGGCCAGCCCCGGCCCGCAGGACAGTTTCTACCTGTTCGAACGCTTCGCCGAGGCGATGCGCGCCCGCACCGCCGGGTGAACGAGGGCCGCGCCCGTCGCAGGGCGCGCGATGGCTTAACCCGCTGTTAACCTTGCGCGCGCAAGCTGGGGCCGTCTGCACCGAAACGGTCGGTGCCTGAACGGATGCTGCCCCATGGACCGGGATTTTCCCCAGACCGGGCGCGAACGGGGGCCTGCGCCCCCGCGCGCGCCCATCCCCACGCTCGGCCCGCCGGTGCGGGCGGACGTGATTGCCCATGTGCCCCGCACGACCGCGCCCGACGCGCGCGAGATGGCGCGGGCCGCCGCCGGGGTGATGGCCCGCGCCCGCCGCCGCGTGCTGCCGCTCGATGCGCTCCTGCAGGCGCGCGGCGCGGTGGATGCCGGTGCGCTGGCCGCGGCGCACGCCGCCCGGCCCGGCCTCGACCGGCCGTTGGGGGATATCCTGCTCGCCCATGGCGCCGTGACCGAGGCTGAGCTGCTCTCGGCGCAGGCCGAGGTGCATGGGCTCGGCATCGCCGACCTGTCGCGCCAGCCGGTCGACCCGCGGCTCGCGCCCTGCCTGTCGGCCGAGGATGCGCTGCGCCTCGATGCGGTGCCGGTCGGCCGCGCCGGGCGGATCGTCATCGTGGCGACCCCGCGCCCGGACCGCGCCGACGCGATCCTCGCGGCGCTGGACCTGCCCCCCGATCACCGCGCAGCCCTGACCATCGCGCCGCGCGCCGCCGTCACCGACGCGCAGATCGCGCTTTACGGCGAGCGGATGGCGCGCCTTGCCGAGGGGCAGGCCCCCCAGGGTGTCAGTTGCCGCGGCTGGCGGCCCGAAACCGCGGCCCCGGCCCTGCTGGCCGTGCTGGCCGCTACGGGGCTAGCGGCCCTCGCGTGGCCCGCGGCGGTGACGGCGCTGGTGTTCGGGCTGGCCCTCCTGATCTTCGCGGGCAACACGGCGCTCAAGGCGCTTGCCTTTGCCGCGACACTGCGGGCGGATCGCACCGTGCAGGGCACCGAGCCCCTCCGCGATGCGCCCGAGGGGGCCGCGCTGCCGGTGATCTCGATCCTCGTGCCGCTCTACCGCGAACCCGACATCGCCACGACCCTTCTGCGCCGCCTCGGGCGGCTGGACTATCCGCGCGAGCGCCTCGATGTCCTGCTGGTGGTCGAAGAGGAAGACCGGCTGACGCGTGCCGTTCTGGCCGACACGCCCCTGCCCGCCTGGACACGGGTGATCACGGTGCCGCCGGGCCAGCCCCGGACCAAGCCACGCGCGCTGAACTTCGCGCTCGGCTTTGCGAAGGGCGAGATCATCGGCATCTACGACGCCGAGGATCGCCCCGACCCCGACCAGCTTTCCCGCGTCGCGGCGCGCTTCGCCGCCCGCGGCCCCGAGACCGCCTGCCTGCAGGGGCGGCTCGACTATTACAACGCCCGCCACAACCTGTTGTCGCGGCTCTTTGCCATCGAATACGCGGTCTGGTTCCGGGTTCTGCTGCCCGGCGTCGAACGGCTGGGCCTGTTCGTGCCGCTGGGCGGCACCACGCTGTTCCTGCGCCGCGAGGCGCTGGAGCATGTGGGCGGCTGGGACGCCCATAACGTGACCGAGGATGCGGAACTGGGCCTGCGGCTGGCGCGGCATGGCTACCGGACCGAGCTTCTCGACACCACCACCTTCGAGGAGGCGAATGCCGCCGTCCTGCCCTGGATCCGGCAGCGCGCCCGCTGGCAAAAGGGGTATCTGCTGACCTGGGCCGTCGCCATGCGCGCGCCGCGGGCGCTGTGGCGCGACCTCGGGGCGCTGCGGTTCCTGGCGATGCAGGTGCAGATCCTCTTCGCCGTGGCCGGGTTTCTCGTGGCCCCCCTGCTGTGGTCGCTGATGGTCAAGCCCTTCGGCCTCGCGCATCCGCTGGATGCCACCGTGGGGCCGGTGGGCTACGGCCTCCTTGCGACCGGCTTCGTCGCAAGCCTCTGCCTGTCGGTGGCAATCGCGTT
This sequence comes from Roseicyclus sp., assembly GCA_025211115.1. GTDB lineage: Bacteria > Pseudomonadota > Alphaproteobacteria > Rhodobacterales > Rhodobacteraceae > Roseicyclus. The sequence continues at coordinate 4,033 of JAOARA010000458.1, forward strand.
CCGGGCCACGCGAGCGCAGCACCTGCGCGGGCTGCGGCCGTTCATCCTGCTGTCCGAGCTGTATTTCCTGCTGGCCACGCTCTCGGCCTGGCGCGCCTTCGCCGAGATGCTGCTGCGCCCCTTCTGGTGGGCCAAGACCGAGCATGGCGCCTTCGGCGGAATCGCCGCACCGCCGGTTCAGCGCAGGGCCTGGGCCTCTTCCTTCAGGCGGACCACGAAGGCGATGGAGAGGTGATCCTTGAGCGCCTTCGCCGCGCGGTCGCCGTCGCGGGCGGCAATGGCCTCGACGATCTCGGCATGTTCGGCCAGCGCCTTCTCGCCCCTGCCCTGCGCGGCCAGCGAGGTGCGCGCCATCAGCGCCATGGAGCGGTAGACGAGGTCGAGCTGCTGCACGAGAAACCGGTTGTGACTGGCGAGGTGGATCTGGTGGTGAAACCGCCGGTTGGCGCGCGCCAGCGCCTGCGGATCGTCCAGAAGCGCGTGATCGGCCTGCACCATCTCGCGCAGCACCTGCACCTCTTCGGCCGCCGCGTGCTGGGCGGCCAGCTTGGCGGCCAGCCCCTCCAGCTCCTGCCTGACGGCGTAAAGCTCGGCCATCTGCGCATGGTCGAGCGAGGCCACGATCAGCGAGCGCCCGTCGCGCGTCAGAAGGCTTTGCGTCTCCAGCCGCTGCAGCGCCTCGCGGATCGGCGTGCGGCTGACCCCGAAGCGGTCGGCCAGTTCCGACTCGACCAGCCTGTCGCCGGGCCGATAGGTCCCCTGGTCGATCGCGTCGAGGATCAGGGCATAGGCATCCTTGTGCGGGTCGGGCGGGGTCTTGGTGGCCATGGGCGGGCGTGGTCCTTGAATGTCGTCGCGCCACGCTAGGCGGCGGCGGCGGGCCTGTCCAGACTTGCGCAGCCCGCGCCGAGGGCCTACCCCATGCGCCATGCCGCGCGACAGATTTTCCCATGTCGAGACCTGGGTCTTCGACCTCGACAACACGCTCTACCCGCCCGAGATGGCGCTCTTCGACCAGATCAACGTCCGGATGACCGATTGGGTCATGCGCGCGCTCGGGGTCGATCAGCCCGAAGCGGATGCCCTGCGTCACCGCTACTGGCGCGACCATGGCACCACGCTGGCGGGGCTGATGCGGCATCACGGCGTCGATCCGGGCGCCTATCTCGAAGAGGTCCACGAGATCGACTTCACCGTTTTGGCCCCCGATGCAGGGCTGGCCGCCGCCATCGCCGCCCTGCCGGGCCGCAAGATCGTCTACACCAACGGGACCGAGCCCTATGCGCGCCGCGTCATCACCCATCGCGGGCTCGAGGGGCTGTTCGACGCGGTCTACGGGGTGGAACATGCGCGGCTGATCCCCAAGCCCGAGCAGGAGGCCTTCGAGACGGTCTTCGCACTCGACGGGCTGGCCCCCGACCGCGCCGCGATGTTCGAGGATGATCCGCGCAACCTGCGCGTGCCGCATGCCATGGGGATGCGCACGGTGCATGTCGCGCCCGAGGCCGCGGCCGAGGCCTTCATCGAGCATCACACCGCCGATCTCGGCGCGTTTCTCGCGCGGCTGGTGTGAAGAAACCGAAAATTCGTACGAATTTTCGCACCACAGGTTTTTTGGTACGAAAAACCTGCCCGCGCTTGAGACAGCCTGTCGCGTCGCCGCCATGGGCGGCGCGGCCTAGCTTCAGCGCATGACCGCATTGGAACAGACCGATATCTTCATCTCGGGCGGCGGCGTCGCCGGCCTGACCGCCGCGGCGGCCTTCGGGGCCGCTGGCTTCTCCGTCATCTGTGCGGATCCCGCGCCCCCGATCACCGAGGCCGCGACCGAGGGATCCGACCTGCGGACCACGGCCTTCCTGCAGCCCTCGCGCGATTTCCTCGACCGCGCGGGCCTGTGGGATCGGCTGGCGCCGCACGCGATGCCGCTTCAGGTCATGCGCATCGTGGATGCGGGCGGCGAGCGGGCCGAGGCGCGCGTCGCGCATGACTTCAACGCCGCCGACATCTCCGAGCTGCCGTTCGGCTGGAACCTGCCCAACTGGCTCTTGCGGCGCGAGATGGGGGCGCATCTGGCCACCCTGCCGAACGTCGATTTCCGCCCCGGCACCGGCACCGCTCAGGTGCTGACGCGCGAGGCCGAGGCACGGGTGACCTTGACCGACGGCGCGCGCATCGGCGCGAAATTGGTCATCGCCGCCGATGGCCGGGGCAGCCCCGTACGCGAGGCGCTGGGCATCGGTGTGCGCACCATGCGCTACGGGCAGAAGGCGCTGGCCTTTGCTGTCACCCATCCGATCCCGCACGAGAATGTCTCGACCGAGATCCACCGCTCGGGCGGGCCCTTCACGCTGGTGCCCCTGCCCGATCACGAGGGGCGGCCGTCCTCGGCCATCGTCTGGATGGAGCGCGGGCCGGAGGTGAAGCGCCTCGCCGCGCTTCCCGAAGCGGAATTCGAGGCCGAGATGACGGAACGCTCCGCCCATCTCTTCGGGCCGCTGAAGCTCGCCAGCCGCCGCACCGTCTGGCCGATCATCGCCCAGATCGCCGACCGGATGGAGGGCGAGCGCACGGCCCTTGTGGCCGAGGCCGCCCATGTCGTGCCGCCCATCGGGGCGCAGGGGCTGAACATGAGCCTGGCCGACATGCGCGTGCTCGCGGACCTCGCCGAGGCGCACCGCGACGATCCGGGCACGCGGGCGATGCTGCGAGAGTATCACCGCGCGCGCCATGCCGAGGTGCTGGCGCGGGTGACGGGGGTGGATGCCCTCAACCGCGCCTCGATGGCCGAGGCACAGGGGTTGCGCGACCTGCGCTTGCGGGCGTTGAACGCGATCTATTCCGTGGCCCCCGTGCGCCGCGTGATGATGCGCGCGGGGCTGGGGGCCACGGGCTGAGACTCAGGGAAAGACGCGGTCGACCACGGCCTGCAACCGCGCCAGTGCCGCGGGCACGTCATAGAGCTTGTCGAGGCCGAAAAGGCCGATCCGGAAGGTCATGAAATCCTCGGGCTCGTCCACGCGCAGCGGCACGCCGGCGGCCACCTGCATCCCGTGCGCCATGAAGGCCGCGCCGGACTTGATCGCCGGGTCGTCGGTGTAGCAGACCACCACGCCGGGCGCGCCGTAACCCTCGGCCGCGACGGATTTCACGCCCTTCGCCGTCAGCATCGCGCGCACCCCATCGCCCAGCGCCCATTGCGCCGCTTTCAGCTTGTCGAACCCGTAGTCGCGGGTTTCCAGCATGGTGTCGCGGAAGACGCGCAGCGCGTCGGTGGGCATGGTGGCGTGATAGGCGTGCCCGCCCGCCTCGTAGGCGGCCATGATGTTGGCCCAGGCCTTCAGGTCGCCCGCGAAGCTGGTCGATTGCGTTTCGCCCAGCCGCGCCTTGGCGCGGTCGGACATCATCACAAGCCCCGCGCAGGGCTGCGCCGACCAGCCCTTTTGCGGGGCGGAGATCAGGACATCCACGCCGGTCTCGGCCATGTCGACCCAGGCGCAGCCCGAGGCGATGCAGTCGAGCACCATCAGCGCGCCGACCTCATGCGCGGCCTCGGCCAGCGCCGTGATGTAGGCATCGGGCAGGATGACGCCCGCCGAGGTCTCGACATGGGGGGCGAAGACGATGCCGGGGCGGGTTTCGCGGATCTTGGCAGTGACCTCGTCGATGGGCGCGGGGGCGTAGGGGGATTGCGCGCTGTTGCCCGTGGGCCGCGCCTTCATCACCGTGACCTCGCCCGCGAAACCACCCGCATCCAGGATCTGCGACCAGCGGAAGGAGAACCAGCCGTTCCTGACGACCAGCACATCCTGCCCGCCCGCGAACTGGCGCGCGACCGCCTCCATCCCGAAGGTGCCGCCGCCCGGCACGAGCGCGACATGGGAGGCACCGTAGACCTCTTTCAACATGCCGGAGATGTCGCGCATCACCTGCCCGAAGGCCCCCGACATGTGGTTGAGCGAGCGGTCGGTGAAGACCACGGAATATTCCAGCAGCCCGTCGGGATCGACGGTATCGAGCAAGGCGGTCATCGGCGCATCCTCCTGTTCCTTGGCCCTTGGGGTAGCGGGATGCGCACGGGCCGCCTAGCCCGTGTTTCGTCGCGGGGGGGCTTCGCCGGCCAAGGGGCGGCGCGGATCGGCGCGGGCGTTTCCGATCCGCGTCAGCCCAGCGGGCCAGGGCGGCGTTCCTCGGAGAGCAGCACGTTGGCCTCCACGTTGCCGACGCCCGGCAGGGTCATGATCCGGCGGCGCAGCACGCGCTCGAAATCGGGCAGGTCGCGGGCGACCACGCGCAGGCGGTAATCATAGAGGCCCAGCACATGCTCGACCGTCTGCACCTCGGGGATGGCCGAGACCGCGCGCTCGAAATCCTCGAGGCTGACGCGGCCCTTCAGGCCCAGCTTCACGCCGAGAAACACCGTCACCCCGAAGCCCAGCTTCTCGAGGTCGAGATCGAGCCGCCGCGCGCCGATCACGCCGGCCTCGGCCAGCCGCTTCATCCGCCGCCATGTCGCGGGCTGCGACAGGCCGAGGCGGCGGCCCAGCGTCGAGGCCTTGAGCGTGGCATCGGCCTGCAGGGCGCGCAGGATGGCGCGGTCGGTGTCGTCGAGGTCGATCACAGGGGTAACGTCTGCTGGTGCTTGATCGTGGCGACCTGCATCAGCGCCTCGATATCGGCGATATGCGGGAGCGTCAGGATGCGGTCGCGGTAGATTTCCTGGTAATGCGGCATGGTCCGGGCGATGACGGCGAGGCGCACATCGACGCGGCCGAGGAAGGTCTGGATCTCGATCACCTCGGGCACCTCGCGCGCGGCGGCGAGGAAGGTGTCGAAGGCGCGCGGGTCGGTCTTGTCGAGCGTGATGCGCAAGGACACTTCCACCGCGTAGCCCAGCGCGGGCCAGTGGATCGTCGCGCGCTGACCCCTCAGCACGCCCTGGGCCTGCAACCGCTCCAGTCGCTTGTAGGTCGTGGCCAGCGGCAGGCCCGCGGCCTCGGCCAGCCGGGTCACGGGTTGGGCCGGATCGGCCTGAAGGTGGCGGAGGAGGCGCCTGTCGCTGTCGTCGAGCATGCGTATTTTCAGAAAGATGAAAGAGACGAATGACTTTCTAACAGAACGCGGAAGATTTGCCAATTTCGATACATCACACCGCCCGCGATGACGGCAGATTGCGCGCCAGAGACAGCCATACCAGACGAGGAGAGAGACATGCGCGTCTATTATGATCGCGATTGCGATGTGAACCTGATCAAGGACATGAAGGTCGCCATCCTGGGCTACGGTTCCCAGGGGCATGCCCATGCGCTGAACCTGCGCGACTCGGGCGCGAAGAACGTGGTCGTCGCGCTCCGCGAAGGCTCGGCCAGCGCCGCCAAGGCACAGGGCGAAGGGCTGCAGGTCATGGGCATCGCCGAAGCGGCGGCCTGGTGCGACCTGATCATGTTCACCATGCCCGACGAACTGCAGGCCGAGACCTACAAGAAATACGTCCATGACAACCTGCGCGAGGGCGCGGCGATCGCATTCGCCCACGGTCTGAACGTGCATTTCGGCCTGATCGAGCCGAAGCCCGGCGTCGATGTCATCATGATGGCCCCCAAGGGCCCCGGCCACACCGTGCGCGGCGAATACACCAAGGGCGGCGGCGTGCCCTGCCTTGTCGCGGTTCACAACGACGCGTCGGGCAAGGCGCTGGAGATCGGCCTGTCCTATTGCTCGGCCATCGGCGGCGGGCGTTCGGGCATCATCGAGACCAACTTCAAGGAAGAGTGCGAAACCGACCTCTTCGGCGAGCAGGCGGTTCTCTGCGGCGGCCTGGTCGAGCTGATCCGCATGGGCTTCGAGACGCTGGTCGAGGCGGGCTACGCCCCCGAGATGGCCTATTTCGAGTGCCTGCACGAAGTGAAGCTGATCGTGGACCTGATCTACGAAGGCGGCATCGCCAACATGAACTACTCGATCTCGAACACCGCCGAGTATGGCGAGTATGTCTCGGGCCCGCGCGTCCTGCCCTATGACGAGACCAAGGCACGGATGAAGGCGATCCTGACCGACATCCAGACCGGCAAGTTCGTGCGTGACTTCATGCAGGAGAACCAGGTCGGCCAGCCCTTCTTCAAGGGCACGCGCCGGATCAACGACGCGCACCAGATCGAGCAGGTCGGCGAGACGCTGCGCGGCATGATGCCGTGGATCTCGGCCGGCAAGATGGTCGACAAGTCCAAGAACTGATCCCCTGCCGAGGCAAGGGATGGACGGCCCCGGGGGAGGTTCCGGGGCCGTTTTTCGTTTCCGCTCAGCAGGGGCGGCCCAGCACCAGGACCCATGTCCGCCCGGTGCCGGCAAAGCCGAACTGGGTGACGGCGGGATCGAGGATGTTGGCGCGGTGGTCCGGGCTGTCCATCCAGGCCGCGATGGTGCTTCGGATATCGGGGGTGCCCTGGGCGAAGTTTTCGGCGGCGGCACAGGCCTCGAAGCCCGCGCGCTGCAACCGGTCCGACAGGGTGGAGCCATCCGCACCGATATGGCCCAGCCGTTCCGCGGTGGCGAGGTCGTCGGCCTGCGCCTGCGCCGCGGCCTGAAGGGCGGGCGAGTGGATCAGGGGGCGCAGGATGCCGCGCATCGCGCGCCGCGTCGAAAGCTGGGTGCCCGCCGAGGCGATATCGACGGTCGCGCCCGCCGACAGCCGCTCGGTTCCGGGGCCGGGCGCACAGGCGGCCAGCCCCGCCACAAGGCACAGGATGAGACTGCTTCGGATCATGGTATCTGCCTCGGGTTGGTGTTGTTTTGACCAAGGATGCGCCCGCGGCCGGGGTCGCACAAGAGGCGGGATGCCCCGCGCGCGCGGCGAGACCGTGTAGCTGTGGATAAATCCGGGGGAAGGTTGGAATAATGTAAGCTCGGCGCGTTTATTTTAGACGTGAATCGCGCCGAGGGTCGGCTTTCCATCACTCTCCGCGCGCCAAGCCCTCGGCAAGACGCCGCTGATCGCGCAGGATCGCGGGCAGGTCGACGGTGGCAAGCTGCCCCTCGGCCACCACGCGCCGCCCCTCGACGAAAAGGTCGCGCACATGGCTTGGCCCGGCCAGCAGCAGCGCCGCGGGGTCCCAGTTGCCTGCCGCTTCCACCCCGCTCACGTCCCAGACCGCGATGTCGGCGCGGTAGCCGGGCGCAAGCTGCCCGATCTCGGCCCCACGGCCCAGCACCTCGGCCCCGCCGCGGGTGGCGATCCTGAGCGCCTCGCGCGGGGACATGGCCCCCGGCCCCGAGGCGACGCGCTGCAACAGCATCGCCATCCGCGCCTCGGCCACCAGGTTGCCCGCGTCGTTCGAGGCCGAGCCATCGACGCCGAGGCCCACGGGCACGCCCGCGTCGCGCATGGCGCGCACCGGCGCGATGCCCGAGGCAAGGCGGCAGTTGGAACAGGGGCAATGGGCCACGCCCGTGCGGGTGCGCGCGAACAGGTCGATCTCGGCCCCGTCCAGCTTCACGCAATGGGCGTGCCAGACATCGGGCCCGGTCCAGCCCAGCTCCTCGGCGTATTGACCGGGGCGGCAGCCGAATTTCTCGAGCGAATAGGCGATGTCCTCGTCATTCTCGGCCAGGTGGGTGTGCAGCATTACCCCCTTGTCGCGCGCCAGCACGGCGGCGTCGCGCATCAACTCGCGGCTGACCGAGAAGGGCGAACAGGGTGCCACGCCCACGCGGATCATCGCGCCGGGCGCGGGGTCGTGGAAGGCGTCGATCACGCGCAGGCAATCGGTCAGGATCGCGGCCTCGTCCTCGACCAGGCTGTCGGGCGGCAGGCCGCCGTCGCTTTCGCCGATCGACATGGCCCCGCGCGTAGCGTGCAGGCGCAGGCCGACGGCCGCCGCGGCCTCGATCGTGTCGTCCAGCCGCGCCCCGTTGGGGTAGAGATAGAGGTGATCGGACGACATCGTGCAGCCCGAGAGCGCCAGCTCGGCCAGCCCGGTCATGGCCGAGACGCGCATGTGCTCGGGCGTGAAGCGCGCCCAGATCGGGTAAAGCGTCTGCAACCAGCCGAAGAGCGCCGCGTTCTGCGCGCCGGGGACCGCGCGGGTCAGCGACTGGTAGAGGTGGTGATGGGTGTTCACGAGGCCGGGCGTCACGACGCAACCGGCCATGTCCTGCACCTCGCCCGCGGTCCGCAGCCCGTGGCCCACGGCGGCGATGCCGCCGTCACGGATCAGGATGTCGGCCCCGGCCAGCTCGCTCCCCGCGTCATCCATCGTGACGAGGACAGAGGCATTCCTGAGCAGCGTCTCAGGCATCGGGCACATCCTTGAGCAGGGCCAGCGCCGCGGCATGCAGCGCCGGGTTGGCCGCGGCCAGCGCGCGGCCGCCCTCGTGCACCGGCCCACCCTTCCAATCGGTGACGATCCCGCCCGCGGCCTCGATCACCGCGATCGGGGCGGAGATGTCATAGGCGGCAAGGCCCGCCTCGATCACGAGGTCCACCTGCCCCGCGGCAAGCAGGGCATAGGCGTAGCAATCCATCCCGTAGCGCGTGAGCTTCACCCGGTCGCGCACCGCCTCGAACCCCGCGCGCTCGGGCGGGGTGCCGACCTCGGGGAAGGTGGTGAAGAGCGTCGCCTGCGCCAGATCGGCGGTGCCGCGCGTCGCAAGCGGGGCCGCGCCATGCGGGCCATTGACCGTCGCGCGGCCGAAGCCGCCTTCGAACCGCTCGCCGATATAGGGCTGGTCGATGATCCCGTAGCGCGGGCCGTCCGCGTCCGACAGCGCGATCAGAACGCCCCATGTGGGCGTGCCCGAGATGAAGCCGCGGGTGCCGTCGATCGGGTCGATGACCCAGGTCAGGCCGGTGATGCCGGGGGTCGCGGCCTGTTCCTCGCCGAGGATGGCGTCATGCGGGCGGCGCTCGGCCAGAACGGCGCGCATCGCCGCCTCGGCGGCGCGGTCGGCCTCGGTCACGGGATCGAAGCGGCCGACGCCCTTGTCGTCGGTGGCAAGGCCCGCGTTGCGGAAATGCGGCAGGATCGCCGCGCGCGCGGCATCGGCCATGGCATGGGCCGTGGCGATCAGGTCGGTCGTCTCGGAGAGGGACGCTCCGGGCAGGGGATCGGTCATCTTGGGCTTCCGGCAACTGCGGGTCTGGACGCAGGGCGGAAGGGACACGATCCCCTGTCCGGGGTCAAGCCGGGGCTGCCGTCAGGCGGCAGCGTCCGACAGAACGCGGGCCAGCTCGAACAGGCGCCTGCGCTGGTTCTCGGGGATCGCGTAATAGGAGCGGACAAGCTCCAACGCTTCCTTGTCGGCAAGGATGTCACCGGGCAGCGCCGCCTGGCCCGCCTCGGCGGTCTGCGCGGCCTCGGCCCCGTCCATCCCGTCGAAGAAATACGCGACCGGCACCGACAGCGCCTCGGAGATGTCCCAGAGCCGCGAGGCGCTGATGCGGTTCATCCCCGTCTCGTATTTCTGGATCTGCTGAAACTTGATGCCGACCTTTTCGGCCAGCTGCTGCTGTGTCATCCCGACCATCCAGCGGCGATGCCGGACACGCTTTCCGACATGGACGTCTACAGGGTGCTTCACGACCCCCTCCTGTTCTTGCCAAACCAACCCCCGCGCCCATCCCCGAAACAATGGACCGCAAGGCATCGCGGAACCCCGCGACAGCCCAGAGGTAGCGCAGCGATGGGCCGGATCAATCCTTTGGCGACTTGGAAAGGCCGCATTCTCGCATGAGGGGCATATTGACCCATCGCGCAACCCGGCTTTGCACGCATAACGGGCAGCCTACTCGCCCCATGCGTGTTCGGCAAGCGTTGCGCACCCGCTCTGGCGCAGCCGCGAGGGGGCCGCTAGGCTGGCCCCCGCAAGCGACCCCAAGGCAGGAGCACTGGCCATGCGCGCATTCCAGGTGACCGAGAGCGGCCAGCCGCCACAGCTGACGGATCTGCCCCGGCCCGAGCCCGGTCCGGGCGAAATCCTGGTGCGGGTCGCCGCCTGCGGCCTGAATTTCGCGGATCTCCTGATGATCCGGGGCACCTACCAGGACACGCCGCCTGCGCCCTTCACGCTGGGGATGGAAGTGTCGGGCACGGTCGAGGCCCTGGGCGAGGGGGTGACCGCCCCCGCGGTCGGGACGCGTGTCGCGGTCTTCGCGGGCCATGGCGGGCTGGCCGAATGGGGCGTCTTTCCCGCCGCCCGCGCGGTGCCGATCCCGGCTGCCATGTCCTTCACGCAGGCCGCGGCGTTCCTGGTGGCCTATGGCACCTCGCATCTCGCGTTGCATCACCGCGCGAAGCTCAAGGCGGGCGAGCGGCTGCTGGTGCTGGGGGCCGCGGGGGGCGTCGGGCTGACCGCGGTGGAACTGGGTGCGGTGACAGGGGCCGAGGTGATCGCCGTGGCGAGAGGTTCGGAGAAGCTGGCCGTCGCCGCGAGCGCGGGCGCGCGCCACCTGATCGACAGCGACAGCAGCGACATCCGGGCCGAGGTCAAGGCGCTGGGCGGGGCCGACGTGGTCTATGACGCGGTAGGCGGCGCGGCCTTCGACGCGGCGCTGCGGGCGACCCGGCCCGAGGGGCGCATCCTGAGCATCGGCTTCGCCAGCGGCGCGGTGCCGCAGGTGCCAGCCAATATCCTTCTGGTCAAGAACATCACCGTGATGGGGGTCTATTGGGGCGGCTACCTCGCCTTTGCGCCCGACACGCTGACCGGCAGCCTGTCCGAGCTGATGGCGCTGTTCGAGGCGGGCCGCATCGCGCCCCATGTCAGCGCGACCTTTCCGCTGGACGACGCGGAAAGCGCGCTGGAGCTGCTGCGCAGCCGGGCCAGCACCGGGAAGGTCGTGGTCACGATCTGACAGCCCCGTTCAGAGGCTGCGGAACCCCGCGCGCGTCAGCTCGACCAAGGCATCGAGCGGCGCGCCCTGGTTCAGCTCGGAGCGATAGAGGTTGATCCGGATCTCCGGCAGCGCGGGCAGCGCGCCGCCATGGCTCACGCGCTCGACATAGGGGGGTTCGGTCCCCTCGATACAGGCATGCACCGCAAGGTCGGCGCTGACCGAGGCCTCGACGGTGCGGATCGAGTCGGACTCGACCGCCATTTCCCAGGGGATGCCCGCCCGGTCGAGCGCCGCCTGCACCGAGTTGCGGAAGATGCAGGCGTGCTCGAAGGCCAGCCGCAGCGGGCGCTGCTTCCACATCTGCCCGCCCTCGGCCCCGACCCAGACCAGCGGCCGGGTGATCAGCGTCTCGCCGCGCGCGTCGCAATCCGCCTCGGTCGTCAGGATCGCGTCCAGCTCGCCGCGGGCGAACATGCGCTTGAGCCGCTCCGTGTAGGAGGACATCAGCTGAACCTTCACGCGCGGGAAATCCACCGCCAGCCGGTGCAGGACCCGCGGGATCGCCGGGTAGACGATGTCATGCGGGACACCCAGCGTCAGCTCGCCCTCGTAATCCGAGGCGGTGAGCCGCGTCAGCACCTCGTCGTTCAACTCCAGCATGCGGCGGGCGTAGCCCAGCATCTGCTCGCCGGCGCCGGTCAGGATCAGCCGCCGCGTGGAGCGGTCGAAGAGGCCCACGCCCAGCATCTCCTCCAGCCGCTTGAGCTGCATCGAGACGGCCGATTGCGTCAGGTTGAGATAGCCCGAGGCCTTGGTCACGCCGCCCGCGTCGGCGACGGCGACGAAGGCGCGCAGGGCGGTGAGGTCGAGATTGCGCGGCACATCACACCTTGTGATTTGAAGGCTCAAAAATATTCACTTTCAAAATGCACAGGCCCGTCGATATATCAAGCCTCGAAATCTCCCCCGGATTTTGAATCACGAATCACGAAAGGAAGACCCCGATGGCCAATCTCATGGCGGCGCACGGGGCGGTCGTCATGGATCGCGCCGTCATGCCCGCCCTTTTCTCCCGGTTGCGTGCGCGGCTGGCCGCGCTGCGGACCGAGCACCAGCTGCGCCGCCTCGACGCGCGGCAGCGGCGCGATGCCGGGCTTGCCGCCCCCGGCGCACCGCGTGCCGCCGTGCTGCCCGGCTGGGACCTGCACCTGCAGGGCCTGCGCTGAAAGGCGCAGCCAGCGCCGCCCGATCCGTTCGATTGGAAAAAACTATCGCGCCACGATCCCGCATCGTGGCGCGTCTTGCTTGAAAAACAGGGCGCAGTTGCCAATATTCCACCCCAAGGATGGGTCGCGCGCGACGCGGCGGCCCGGCCCAAAGCTATTCTCAGGAGGGATACATGGCTGACTACCAGACGATCCGGGCCGGCATCTCGGGTGCCCGCGCCGCCGAGATCGACGAGGGCCTCAAGGCCCATATGAACAAGGTCTACGGGACCATGTCGGGCGGCATGCTGATCACGGCAGCCGCGGCATGGGCCATCGCCAACCTCGCCGTCACGGCGGACCCGACCGGCGCCACCGTCGCGCTGCGCGAAGGGCAGTATCTGACCGGGCTTGGCGAACTGCTCTATACCACGCCGCTGCGCTGGGTGGTGATGTTCGCACCGCTGGCCTTCATCCTGTTCGGCTGGGGTGCCCTGATGCGCCGTGGTTCGGCCGCCGCGGTCTCGCTGGGCTTCTTCGCCTTCGCCGCCGTGATGGGCGTGTCGATGAGCTCGATCTTCCTCGTCTTCACCTCCTACTCGATCGTGCAGACCTTCCTCGTGACCGCCATCGCCTTCGCGGCCCTCAGCCTCTGGGGCTACACCACGAAGAAGGACCTGTCGGGCATGGGCACCTTCCTCATCATGGGGGTGATCGGCCTTGTCGTGGCGATGATCATCAACATCTTCCTGCAGTCGCCCGCGATGATGTTCGCCATCTCGGCCATCGGCATCCTGATCTTCGCAGGCCTCACCGCCTTCTATACGCAGGAGATCAAGGCGACCTACGTGGCGCACGCCGCACATGGCGACCAGGAGTGGCTGGACAAGGCCGCGATCGACGGCTCGCTCAGCCTCTACATCTCGTTCCTGAACATGTTCCAGTTCCTGCTCATGTTCATGGGCCAGCAGGAATAACCCCTGCCGCCAGACGGAAATGCGAAGGGCCGGGTGATCCCCGGCCCTTTTGCTTTGGCGTCATGAAAATTTCACGGGGACGGCGCGCGCCCTTGCGCCATATACCGCGCAAATGACAGACACCGCCGCCCCTGCCCCCGCCCGGCCAAACGAACTGACCCGCGTCTTCGCGCGGATCGGGCTGCTCAGTTTCGGCGGCCCTGCCGCCCAGATCGCGCTGATGCACAAGGAGCTGGTCGAGGATCGCCCCTGGCTGACCGAGCGGCAGTTCCTCAATGCGCTGTCGTTCTGCATGCTCCTGCCCGGACCCGAGGCGATGCAGTTGGCCACCTATGCGGGCTGGCGGATCGGCGGCGTGCGGGGCGGGCTGATCGCGGGGCTGCTCTTCGTCATTCCCGGTGCGTTCGTCATGCTTGCGCTCGCCTCGGTCTACGCGGCCCATGGCGGCGTGCCACTGGTGCAGGCGCTGTTTCTCGGCATCAAGGCCGCGGTGATCGTGATCGTCGTGCAGGCGCTGGTGAAAGTCTCGAAAAAGGCGCTGACGGGCGCCCTGCCCTACGCGCTGGCCGCGGCGGCCTTTCTCGGGATCTACGCGCTGCAGATCCCCTTTCCGTTGATCGTGCTGGGGGCGGGGCTGATCGGCGCGGCCTTCATGGCCAAGGCCGAGCCCGAGGCCGCGCCGCCCCCAATCTCGGCCCCACTCTCGGCCCGCGGCACGGCGCGCACCGTCGCGCTCTGGTCGGCGATCTGGCTGCTGCCGCTGGCGATGCTCTGGGCCGTCGCGCCCGGCGGGCTGCTGGCCGAGATCGGCCTGTTCTTCGCCAAGCTCGCCCTCGTCACCTTCGGCGGGGCCTATGCCGTGCTGGCCTACATGGTGCAGGAGGTGGTCGCCGATTTCGGCTGGCTCACCACCGCGCAGATGATGGATGCGCTGGGGCTGGCGGAAACCACGCCCGGCCCGCTGATCCTGGTGACCGAGTTCGTGGGCTTCCTCGCGGGCGCGCAGGCGGGCGGCTGGCCCCTGGGCCTTGCAGCGGCCCTCGTCACGCTTTGGGTCACTTTCGCGCCCTGCTTCCTGTGGATCTTCGCCGGTGCGCCTTACATCGAGTGGATCGCCAGCCGCCCGCGCCTGACCGGCGCGCTGCAGGCCATCACCGCCGCCGTCGTCGGCGTGATCCTGAACCTGTCGGCCTGGTTCGCGGCCCATGTCCTCTTTGCCGAGCTCGAAACGGTGACCGCCGGCCCGCTTGCGCTGCTGCTGCCGGTCTGGTCCAGCCTCGACGCCCCTGCCCTCGGGCTGACGGCGCTGGCGGCGGGGCTGCTGGCGGGGCTCAAGCTGGACCTGCTCAAGGCCTTGCCGCTCATGGCGCTGGCGGGTCTTGTCGTTTCCTGGGCCACAACCGGGATTTGAGGTGTTGACTCGGGGCCACGCCCAAGTAAAAGGCGACGTCTCAAGAGATCCATGCAGCGCGCGCGCCGCGCCGCCCCGATATTCCGCAGGAGCCCGACCATGGCGAAGCCGACGACCATCAAGATCCGCCTCAACTCGTCCGCCGGGACGGGCCACTTCTACGTGACCAAGAAGAACGCCCGCACCATGACCGAGAAGATGACCGTACGAAAGTACGATCCGGTGGCGCGAAAGCACGTCGAATACAAGGAAGGCAAGATCAAGTAATCCGCCTTTCATATCCGACCTGAGGGCCGCGCCGGGAGACCGACGCGGCCCTTTTGTTTTTCGTCTCGCAGGAAAGGCCGGGAAGATGGCCGAAGAGCTGACCCTCAGACCCACCACCGCCGCCGACCTCGCGGCCGTCGATGCGCTGATCGCCGCAAGCTACCGCACGCTTCTCAAGCGCGACTACGCGCCCTCGGTGCTGGTGACCGCGCTGCCGCTGATCAGCCGGGCGAACCCGGTCTTGCTGCGCTCGGGCAGCTACTACGTGACCGAGGATGGCGAGGGGCGCGCGCTGGCCGTGGGCGGCTGGAGCCGTTCGCCGCCCCAGGGCGGGGTCGGACGGGCCGAGATCGGCCATGTGCGGGCGATGGCGACCCACCCCGATCACACGCGCAAGGGGCTGGCGCAGGCGATCGTCACCCGCGCGCTGGCCGATGCGCTGGCCTCGGGCGTGGAGCGGATGATCGCGCAGGCCACGCGCACGGCCGTGCCCTTCTACACCGCCATGGGCTTCCGCACCCGCGGCGAGATCCTGGTCGCGCTGCGCCCCGGCATCACTTTCCCCGCCGTCGAGATGGAGCGCATCCTGTGACACGGGCGCGGGCAAGATCCTTGCAAGGATCTTGCCCGGCAGGCCCTTGCAAGGGCCTGCACAGCCTCTTGCAAGAGGCTGGGTCGCTCACAGCGTGACGGTTTCGCCCGGATCGGGGTCGAGCACCGTCACCCCCGGCAGGGCCGCCTTCATCGCATCGGCGGAGTGTTCGAGCAGTGGAAACGTCCGGTAGTGATACGGGATCACGGTCTTGAAGCGGAACAGCTTCGAGGCCGCATAGGCCGCCCGCGTCATGTCCATCGTGTAATGCCCCCCCGCGCAGAGGATGCCCACGTCGGGCGCGTGGATATCGGCCCAGACCCCCATGTCGGCCATCACGTCGGTGTCGCCCGAGACATAGACGCAGCGCCCCTCGCCTTCGATGATGTAGCCCGCGGGCTCGCCCATGTAGACCGGTGCGCCCTCGCGGCCCACCGACGAGGAATGCACCGCGTGAACCATGGTGACCGCCACCTCGCCCAGCCGCACGGTGCCCCCCTTGTTGAAGCCGATGGCCTCGATCCCCTCCTCGGTCTCGGACCACCAGCTCATCAGCTCGACCATGCCATAGACCGGCACGCCCAGCTCGCGGGCCAGCGCCGGCACGCCGTTGACGTGGTCGAAATGGCCATGGGTGACGAAGATCGCCGTCACCCCGGCCAGGACCGCGTCGCGGCGGTCGGCGGGAAACATCGGGTTCCCGCTCTCCCAGGGGTCGATCAGAAGCACCTGATCGCCGATCTCGAGCCTCAGGCCGGCATGGCCCAACCATGTGTAGTTCATCGCTCGCTCCCTTGTTGCACGTCGTCCCGGCCGTCACGATAGACCCGGTGCGCCGTCCGGCGAAAGGGGGCCGCGCGAATCCCGCGCCTGCGCCTTGCGGGCGCTGCTGCGCGCGGCTAAACCGCGGCAGACCCCGACGAGGAGGCCCCGACCCATGTCCATCGACAGTGCAACCGCCGCCAAGGTGGCCAAGCTCGCCCGCATCCGCGTGGAAGACGCGGAGCTGCCCGCGCTGGCCGCGGAATTCAACGCGATCCTCGGCTTCATCGAACAGCTTCAGGAACTGAACGTGGATGACGTTGAGCCGATGGTCAGCGTCGAACCGATGCGCCTGAAGCGCCGCGACGACGTCGTGACCGACGGCGACCGGCAGGCGCAGGTCCTGTCCAATGCGCCCGACGCGCGCGAAGGCTTTTTCGCCGTTCCCAAGGTGGTGGAGTGACCATGTCCGAGCTGACGAAACTGACCATCGCCGAGGCCCGCGACGCGCTGCGCCGGGGCGACGTGACCAGCGTGGAGCTGACCGAGGCCTGCCTCTCGGCCATCGACGGGGCCGATGCGCTGGGGGCCTTCGTCCACAAGACGCCCGAGATCGCGCTGGAGCGCGCGCGCGCCGCGGATGCGCGGATCAAGGCGGGCGAAGCGCCGGGCATGTGCGGCATCCCGGTGGGCATCAAGGACCTGTTCTGCACCGAGGGCGTGCCGTCGCAGGCCGCCTCGAAGATCCTCGAGGGGTTCCGCCCGGAATACGAATCCACCGTCTCGGGCCAGCTGCGCGACGCGGGCGCGGTGATGCTGGGCAAGCTGAACATGGACGAGTTCGCCATGGGCTCGTCCAATGAAACCAGCGTCTACGGCAATGCCGTGAACCCCTGGCGCGCCGAAGGCTCGAACGCGGCGCTGACGCCGGGCGGCTCCTCGGGCGGCTCGGCCGCCGCCGTGGCCGCCGATCTCTGCCTGGCCGCGACCGGCACCGACACCGGCGGCTCGATCCGCCAGCCCGCCGCCTTCACCGGCACGGTGGGGCTCAAGCCCACCTATGGCCGCGCCTCGCGCTGGGGCATCGTGGCCTTCGCCTCCTCGCTCGACCAGGCGGGCCCGATGACCAAGACGGTGCGCGACGCGGCGATCATGGGCGCGGCGATGATGGGCCATGACCCCAAGGATTCGACCAGCGCCGACCTGCCCGTCCCGGATTTCGAGGCGATGCTGACCGGCGACATCCGCGGCAAGGTCATCGGCATCCCGCGCGAATACCGCATGGAGGGCATGCCCGCCGAGATCGAGGCGCTCTGGACCCGCGGCCGCGAGATGCTGGCCGATGCGGGGGCCGAGATCCGCGACATCTCGCTGCCGCACACGAAATACGCGCTGCCGACCTATTACGTGATCGCCCCGGCCGAGGCCTCGTCGAACCTCGCCCGCTACGACGGGGGGCGCTACGGCTATCGCGCCAAGCTGGCGCAGGGCGACGGCATCACCGAGATGTACGAGAAGACCCGCGCCGAGGGCTTCGGCCCCGAGGTGCGCCGCCGCGTGATGGTGGGCACCTACGTTCTGTCGGCGGGCTATTACGACGCCTATTACAACCGCGCCCGCAAGGTCCGCACCCTGATCAAGCGCGACTTCGAAGAGGTCTTCGCCGCAGGCGTCGACGCGATCCTGACGCCCGCCACCCCTTCGGCGGCCTTCGAGCTGGGCAAGGAGTTCGACGACCCGGTGCAGATGTATCTCAACGACGTCTTCACGGTGACGGTGAACCTGGCCGGGCTGCCGGGGCTTGCCGTTCCGGCGGGGGTGGATGCGCAGGGCCTGCCGCTGGGGCTGCAACTGATCGGCCGGCCCTGGGAAGAAGGCGATCTGCTGAACATCGGCCATGCGCTGGAAGGCGCGGCCGGCTTCGTGGCGAAGCCCGGAAAATGGTGGTAATCTCGCCTCCGCGTGGATGATCGAGGTGGCGACATGGCGGGGTTCGGCACGGGCAGGGGCAAGGGCGTGCGCGCCCTTTTCTTCAGCGGTCTGACGCTCGCGGCCTGCGCCGGGGGCGCACCGCCCGACGATGTCGCGCCCGAAGCGGCCGCCCGCGACCTGGCGACAGCCGAGGCGCGCCGCGCCACGCTGCGCGGCGATCTGCCTGCGACAGCTCCGGCATCCCAGGTCGACGTGGTCGCCCTCGCCGCCGCGGCCCTCGC
The DNA here is from genome assembly GCA_025211115.1 of Roseicyclus sp. GTDB lineage: Bacteria > Pseudomonadota > Alphaproteobacteria > Rhodobacterales > Rhodobacteraceae > Roseicyclus. The sequence continues at coordinate 22,291 of JAOARA010000458.1, forward strand.
CGCGGTCGAGCCAGCGGCTGGAGCAGGGCCTGCACCAGGGTCGGGCCCCGAGGCGGACGCCGCAACATCGGACGACGCGGACGCGCCGTGAGCCTGTCACCCAATTTCGGCCCGCGCCGCGACGGGCTCCGCCCCGAGCTGGTGGTGCTGCATTACACGGCGATGCCCGATTGCGACGCCGCGCTGCGCGTGCTCTGCACGCCCGAGCGCGAGGTTTCGGCCCATTACCTCCTGCGCCGGGACGGCACCGTCCATGCGCTTGTCGAGGAGGGGATGCGCGCCTGGCACGCGGGCGCAGGCAGCTGGCGCGGGCGCGGCGACGTGAACTCCCGTTCGATCGGGATCGAACTGGACAATGACGGCGCCTCGCCCTTCGCCGCCCCGCTGATGGACGCGCTGGAGGCGCTTCTGCCGGGGATCATGGCGCGGTGGGGCATACGCCCCGAAGGGGTGATCGGCCATTCCTGCATGGCACCGGGCCGCAAGATCGACCCCGGTCCCCGCTTCGACTGGAGCAGGCTGGCGCGGCGGCGCCTCGCGGTGATGCCGCAAGACAGGGGTTCCCTGCCGGTCGATGCGGCGCGTTTCCGCCGCGATGCGCTGGCCTACGGCTTTCCCGATGTCGCAGCCCCGCTCCTGCTGCAGGCGGTGCGGCTGCGGTTCCGGGCCGGAGCGCGGGGCCCGCTGGACGGGCGCGACTGCGCGCTCATGGCCGAGATGGCGGCACGATACGGGGCTTGAACCCGCGGCGCGCGCCGCGTAGCTGACAGGGGCGCGGAGGGCCGGATGGCCGCGGGCGGGCAACCGTTCGAGGAAAGTCCGGACTCCAATGAAGCCACGGTGCCGGGTAACGCCCGGGCGGAGCGATCCGACGGAGAGCGCCACAGAAATGAAACCGCGTCCCGCGTGCGGGGCGCAAGGGTGAAACGGTGGGGTAAGAGCCCACCGCGCGACGGGCAACCGGAGCGGCACGGCAAGCCCCACCGGGAGCAATGCCGAATAGGGATGCCGCGGGGGTAACCCCGGGGTGGGCTTCGCCCCAGGCATCCGGGTTGGCAGCTTGAGGTTCGGGGGCAACCCCGCGCCCAGAGGAATGGCCATCCAGAGGGGGCGACCCCTTGGACAGAATCCGGCTTACAGGCCCTCCGCGCAGATCTTCGGACATCACGGGCCCCGGACTGGGCGCCCCGCCCTGCCGGGAGTTTCGAAGCCTCCGGCTCCGACCCGGCGGCGCGCGTCGTCGGGCCCCGTCGGGGCCACTCCTCCGCGCGCTGGGCGCGGGTGGTGCGCGGCCCGCTTCACCATGGACGGATGCGCCGCTGTCGGTGTCGGTGTCGGTGTCGGGAGCCTCCCCTTCCCACGGCAAGTCTGCTTGTCGAGCGGTGAGTGGGGATATTTGTGAAACGGAGAAGCAGGGCATCGGTGCAGCAA
>JAOARA010000459.1 GCA_025211115.1 Roseicyclus sp.
GGCTTGCCCCCGATGGAGTCATCGCCACACGGACCGAGCGCGAGTTGCACCGGCGCATCCGCTCGCTGCACCCCGAGGCGCGCTATCTGCATGTGCCCCCGCGGCTGGCCGCGGCGGCGGTGGTCGAGGGCGGCTGAGACCGCAGCGCCCCGTCCCCCGGACAGCCGAAAGGCCGGCGGGGACACCACCGGCCTTTCGGCATGACCGTCCGTGAACAGGGCTCAGGAGGCGAGGCGCGCGCGCCGCTTGCGCTCGAAGGAAGAGGCGATCCTGAGCATGTCGCGGTATTTCGCCACCGTGCGGCGGGCCAGGTGCGTGCCCTCCTCGGTGATGATGCGCGCCAGCGCGTCATCGCTGAGCGGGTTGGCGGGGTTCTCGTCGCGGACGAGCTGCTGGATGTGGTGGCGCACCGCCTCGGACGAGGTGGCGCCCTCGCCATCGGTCGCCAGCGCGGTGGTGAACAGCCGCTTCAGCCCGAAGGTGCCCTGCGGCGTCACCATCATGATGCCCGTGGTCACCCGGCTGACCGTGCTTTCATGCACGCCCACCGCCTCGGCCACGTCGCGCAGCGTCATCGGCTGGAGATGCGCCAGCCCCCCCTCCAGAAAGGCCGCCTGGCGGCGCACGATCTCGGCACCGATGGCCAAAGTGGTCTGGTTGCGGTGGTCGATCGCACGGCGCAGCCAGCGCGCCACCGACAGGCGCTCGCCGATGTAGTCGGCGGCCTGCCGCGTCATGCGGCTGTCGGCGGCCATGGTCTCGTCGACATGCACGGTCGGCAGGGTCGAGCGGTTCAGGTCCACGCGCCAGCCCTCGGGGCCGCGGGTGACGATCAGGTCGGGTTCGCGTTCGGTCAGCTCGCCCTGCTCGAAATCCGCGCCCGGCTTGGGGTTCAGGCTGCGCAGCTGGCGCAGCAGGTCGCGCAGCGCGTCCATGCCGACGCCCAGCGTCCGGCACAGGCCCGGCAGGTCGGCGGCGGCCAGCATCGGCAGGTGATCCAGAAGCGCCCGGAACACAGGCGTCATCATGCCACGATCCTCGGCCTGCAGCGCAAGGCATTCGGCAAGGCTGCGGGCGAAAAGCCCCGCGGGCTCGACCTGTTGCACCTCGTGCAGCATGTCTTCGGCCTGCTCGAGCGTCAGCCCGCTCGCCAGCGCGATGTCCTCCAGCGGCTCGCCGAGCCAGCCGTTCGGCTCGAGCGCCTCGAGGAACCGCTCGGCGATCAGGCGGCGGCGCGCGTCGCAGAAGATGACGTCGAACTGCGCCGAGACATGGGCATAGAGCGACAGCTCGGGCGCAGCCAGACGGCTGCCGATGTCGTCGTAGCTGTCATCGGCCGCGCCACGCGACGAGGGCAGCGCCGGGCCGGAACCGCCGCCCTGGCCGGGATCTACGGCGAGAAAGGGGTTTTCCTCGGCTTCCTTCTCGATGAAGGACCGGAGGTCGAGATTGGACAGTTGCAGAAGGCAGATCGCCTGCTGAAGCTGGGTCGTCATCACCAGCGATGCGCGCTGGGCAATACGGGGTGTCAGTTGAAGGGTCATGCCTGGTCCTCCTGGGATGAAGACCAGAAACCCGCCATTTTAGCCCCGGACAACACCGGGAAATTGACGCTTGCGACGACGCCGGGCCGACGCCCGCCCACATCGAACGACATATTGATTTCAAACGACAAAACCCGGCGCCGAAGCGCCGGGTCCCGTCTTGGGTGTCAATTTTCGGTCAGCCGCGGAGCAGGCTGAGGACGTTCTGCTGCGAGGAGTTGGCCTGCGCCAGCATCGCGGTGGCGGCCTGCGACAGGATCCGGCCGCGGGCCATCTCGGACGATTCTTTCGCAAAATCGGCATCCATGACCCCCGAGCGCGCGGCCTCGACGTTCACCGTGATGTTGGTCAGGTTCGAGATCGTGCTGTCGAGACGGTTGGACACGGCACCGAGATCGGAGCGCGACTGCGAGATCTTCTGCAGCGCGTAGTCGATCACCTTGATCGAGTCCGCGGCACCTTCGGCGGTCGTCAGGTCGATCGAGGCCACGTTTTCCAGCTCGGAGCCGTTGGCGACGGCGTCGAAGTGCTCGGTTGCCGCGGCGGCGTCGGTGGCGACGGTGAAGGCCTTGGTCGAGGACATCTCGACCTCGCCGGTCACGACCGCGTTGCCGGTGGTGCTGCCGACGGTGGCGAGGCTGCCGTTCGCGGTGCCGTCGGAGGTCAGTGCCGTCACGGTGAAATCGTTGGTCGAGCTTGCGTTCTCGATCACGATGTCTTCGCCGCTGGCATGGGTCAGAACGATCTTGCTGTTGTCGTTCTCGGCCATGGTGGCGCTGATGCCGGTCTGGCCCGAGACGGCGTTGATCGCGTCGCGCAGGCCGCGCACGTCGGAGGCGTCGGTGATCGACACGGTGCCGATGTTGACGGTCTCGCCCGAGGCGGTGCCGATGTCGAAGCTGACACTGTCGGTCAGGGTAAAGCCCGACAGCTCGGCCTTGGTGATGGCGGTGGCCTCGATGCCGGTGCCGGCGGAGAGCTTGTTGACCTCTTCGGCAAGGCTTGCGGCCGACTGGCCCGCGGTGGTGGTGATCGTGTCGCTACCGGCGAAACCGGTCAGGGTGATCGTGGTGCCCGCCGCGATGTCGCTGTCGGTGCCGTCGGTGATGCTGACCTTGGAATTGACCGAGTTCATGCCGATGTCGGTCGCCGCCGCGCTATCGACGTTCACCTCGAGCGTCTGGCCCTTGTCGGCGCCGATCTGCAGCTGCATGCCCGAGAAGGAGCCGTCGAGAACCTTCATGCCGTTGAAGGTGGTGTTCTGGGCGACCGAGTTGATCTCGGCGATCAGCTGGCGGCCTTCCGACGCAAGGTTGTTGCGGTTCGAGGCGGTGTTGGTGTCGTTCGCGGACTGCACGGCCAGTTCGCGCAGGCGCTGCAGCATGTTCGAAACCTCGACATGCGCGCCTTCGGTGGTGTCCACCAGGTTCTTGCCGTCGGTGGCGTTGCGCACGGCCTGGTTGAGGCCCTTGATCTGCGAGGTCATCTTTTCCGCGATGGCCATGCCCGCCGCGTCGTCCTTGGCGGCGTTGATGCGCATGCCCGAGGACAGGCGCTGCATCGAGTCGTTCATGTTCTCGTTGATGCGCGTCATGTTCGCCTGGGCGTTGATCGCGCCGATATTCGTGTTGATCGTCGTCATCGTCCGTTCTCCGGTGTTGATTGCGGGGCGCCGTCAGCGCTCGGAGAAGGCAACGGCACAGCCGGAATTTGTTTAGCCGGGCCCTGCTCGACGCATTCAAATATCTGTTTTACATACATTTTTTCGGATTCCATTTTTTGCCGCCCCGCTATCCGGGGCTTGGCACGGCTCTTGCTGGAAGGAAGCAGCACAAGCCCGGAGACCCGAGATGGACATCGCCTCACTCATCGGCCTGATCGGCGCGGCCGGCATGATCATCGGTTCGATGATCTATTCCGGCGGCGTGGCCCCCTATATCGACATCCCCTCGATCCTGATCGTGATCGGCGGCACCTTCTTCGCCGTGATGTTCACGACGCCGATGGGGGTGTTCCTCGGCTCCTTCGGGGCCATGGCCAAGGCCTTCATGCCCAAGCCGCGCAGCCGCGAAGACCTGATCGCCAAGATGGTCGAGCTGTCGGATCTCGCGCGCAAGAACGGCCTGATGGCACTGGAGGGGCAGGAGCTGCCCGACCGGTTCTTCGAGAAGGGCGTCGAGATGCTCGTGGACGGCGCCGACGAGCACAAGCTGGTGAAATTCCTCAAGCAGGAAATCTCCTCGATGAAGGAACGCCATTCGGAGCTGCACGGCGCGGTGCGCGCCTGGGTCGATATCGCGCCCGCGATGGGCATGATCGGCACGCTGATCGGCCTGGTGCAGATGCTGGGCGCGATGGAGGATCCGCAGGCCATCGGCCCGGCCATGGCGGTGGCGCTGCTGACCACGATGTATGGCGCGATCCTGGCCAATGTCATCTTCGGCCCGATCCTCTCGAAGCTCGAGGGGTATTCGGCCAACGAGGTGGTCTATCGTGAGATGGTGCTGGAAGGTCTGCGCAACATCGCACGCGGCGAATCCGGGCGCATGGTGCAGGAGCAGATGATCGCCTCGATGCCGCCCAAGCTGCAGGCCAAGCTGCTGGCGGCGGCCTGAGGCGACGACCATGGCGAAGCGCCCGATCCCCCTGCCCGTCCCGCTGATCGAACCGGACGAGCCCGAAGAAAAGAAATGCCCGCCAAAGGGCGCGCCGGCGTGGATGGCGACCTTCGCCGATATCGCCACGCTGCTGATGGCGTTCTTCGTGCTGATCCTGTCCTTCGCCGAGTTCGACCGCCCGCGGTTCAAGATGGTCTCGGGCTCGCTGCGCGACGCCTTCGGCGTGCAGCGCGAGGTGCCGGTGATGGAAATGCCGATGGGCACGACCATCCTGAGCGAAAGCTTCAGCCCTTCGCCCGACCCCTCCGTGCTCGAGGAGCTGACTCAGGAGACGACAGAGACCGAAGATCCCGAGGTCGAGACCGGCGACGGCGGCAGCGACGGCGTGGGCAGCCCCGGCGAGACCGAAGCCTCGGAGATGGCCGAGGCGATCGACCGCGCCCTGCCCTATGACAGCCCGCTTCAGGCCGAGGTGCAGGATGGCGAGGTCGTGCTGCGCTTCCCCGAGGATGTCAGCCCCGAAGAGCTGGCCGAGGCGGTCGCCGACGCGGCCGAGGCCGTGCAGGAAGCCGCCGAGCGGACCGGAACGCCCGCCGAGGACGTGCAGATCGACGGGCTGGCCGAACGGCTGGCCGACCTGGCCGAGATGCTGACCGGCGAGGGCAGCGGCGCGCCCACCGAGGCCGAAGCGACCGAAAGCGCCGCCGTGGCCGAAGGCGGCGGCGGTGCCGACCGTGCCGCGGCGCTGGCCGAGGCCGAGCTGCGCGTGGCGCTGCGGCAGGAAATCGCGCAGGGCCTTGTGACCGTGGAACAGCGCGAGGACCGCGTTTTCGTGACCGTTGGCGCGGGCGGGGCCTTTCCCTCGGGCACCGCCGATCTGACCGGCGAGGCGCGCGAGATCATGTCGCGCATCGCCTTCAGCGCGATGGACGAGGCCTCGGAAATCACCGTCACCGGCCATACCGACACGGTGCCGGTCGGGCGCGGCTCGGTCTTTCAGGACAACTGGGGGCTGGCCGCCGCCCGTGCCTCCAGCGTGGTGCGCGAGTTGCAGGCCACCGGCCTTCTGGCGCCCGAGCGCCTGACCGCCTTGAGCCGTGGCGAAAGCCAGCCCATCGCCTCCAACGCCACGCCCGAGGGCCGCGAACGCAATCGCCGGATCGAGATCGAGATCGCCTATTGAACCCGCGTCCCCGCGGCTAACACGCGCCCCTGCCCCGCCGTTATCACCTCAGGGAACCGAGGCATCATGACCGTAGACATTCTGAGCCGATTGAACACGGGCGGGTCCGGCCTTGACCTGGTCAGCCTGTCGCGTGACCTGGCCGAGGCGACCTATGCCCCGCGCCAGGGCCTCGTGTCGGCGCGCATCGACCGGGCCGAGGTCTCGCTGTCGGCACTCGACCGGGTGTCGGCGCAGATGGCGCAGCTCTCCGAGACGCTGGGCATCGCCGGGCGGATCGAGACGCGGCAGGTCAGCAGCAGCCAGGCGGGCGTCGGCGTCACGATGACCGACCCCGCCCTTGCCCCCGACGTGCCCGTCGAGATCGAGGTTCTGTCACTCGCGCAGTCGCAGGTGCTGGAGTTCCGCGGCTTCGCCGGGCCGGATGCGCCGCTGGGCGGCGGGGTGCTGACCGTCGACATCGGCAGCTGGACCGGCGAGCCGCCGGTGTTCTCGGCCGATCCCGCCCGCAGCGGAGCGCGCCTCGAGATCCCGGCGGGCGCGACCCTGCAAGAGGTCGCCGAGACCCTGTCGCAGCTCGAGGGTGTGACCGCCCGCCCGCTGGCGGTGGGCGACGGGACATGGTCGCTCGGCGTGGTGTCCGAGACGGGGGCCGCCAACGCGCTGCGCTTCACCGCCGACGCGGGCGCCTCGGCCGATATCGCCGCGCTGGATTTCTCGGCCGACCCGACCGCGGTCGAGCGCCGCATCGCGGTCAACGCGCTGGTCACCGTCGACGGCATCCCCGTGGGCCGCCCGACCAACCAGATCGACGACCTCGTGCCGGGCCTGTCGCTGACGCTCAACGACCTGACCACGACGCCGAGCCTCGTGCAGGTCAGGCCCGACACCGAGACCGCCACGCAGGTGATGCAGGGCGTGGTGGAAGAGCTGAACGCGCTCAAATCGCTCATGCGGCAGGTCACCGCGCGCGGCATCGACGGGGCCGAGCCGGGCGAGCTTGCCGGTGATGCCGCGATGCAGTCGCTGGCGCGCGAGCTGGACGGCATGTTGGCCGGGGGCCTTCCGGGTTTCGGCGACAGGCCCGTCTTTCTTGCCGAGCTGGGCATCCGCACCGAGCGCGACGGCACCCTGAGTTTCGACAGCGACGCGTTCGAGGCGGCCTTCGAGGCCGACCCCTCGCGTCTGGCATCCGTGCTGGAGGACACCCTCTCCGGCACGGGGCCCGGTGTGGCATTCGCGGGCATGCCTGGTCCCGACGCGACACCGGGCCGCTACGACTTCCGCCGCGACGCCGCGACCGGCGAGGCCTGGCTGGGCGGCATCGCCCTGACGCCGCGCCCGCTCGAGGACGGGCGCACCGCCTATGCCGTGCCCTCCGGCCCCTTGTCCGGCATCGAGGTGATCGTCGAAGACGGCGTGACCGCGACCTCGGTCGATTTCGGCCGCAGCCTCGCCAGCCGCCTGTCGGACTGGATCGACGCGGCCAGCGCGGGCGACGGCGCGATCGGACGGCGGCAAGCGCAACTGTCGGACGAGATCTTCGCGGGCGGCGAGACGCTGGAAAACCTGAGTGGACAGGCCGAGGATTACGAAAGCCGGATGCGCGCGCGCTTCACCGAGATGGAGCGGATCATCACCCAGCTGAACGCGACGGGGGATTACATCCAGAACCTGATCGACGGGTTCAACGCGCAGAACAACTGACGCGGTTCACCCCCTGCACGCCCTGCCCGGTCAAGCCGGGGCGCGGGTGATCGACAGTTTCTTCATCTTCTCGATCAGCGTGGTCCGCTTCAGCCGCAGGCTGCGCGCGGCTTGCGCGACGCAGCCCTCCGACAGCTCGAGCGCGGCCTCGATCAGCCCGATCTCGATCTCCTGCAGGTAGCCGCGCAGGTTCACCGACGGCACCGACAGCAGCATCTGGCGCAGCGCCTCGGCGTCCTGCTGTTCGCTGCGCGCGGCCGGCGCGGTTTCGGTGACGGCCCCGGTGTCGAAGCCGGGCGCCATCAGCGCCACCTTGCAGGTCTCGGCGGTGATGTCCTCGCCCGCAAACAGCACCGCGGCGCGGTCGAAGACGTTGCGCAGCTCGCGCACGTTGCCGGGCCAGGAATAGGCCGTCAGCATCCGCAGCGCATCGGGCGTGAAGCGCGGGGCCGCGCCTGCGCCCGCCTCGACCCGCAGCCGGGCAAGCATCGCGTCGAGCAGGTGGGGGATATCCTCGCTGCGCTCGGCCAGCGCGGGCACGATCAGGCCGAAGACGTTGATGCGGTAGAACAGATCCTGCCGGAAGCGGCCGGCGGCCACCTCCTGCGTCAGGTCGCGGTGGGTTGCGGTCACGAGGCGGAAATCCACCTCGATATCCTCGCGCCCGCCCAGCCGCTGCACCCGGCGCGACTCCAGCACCCGCAGGAGCTTGGCTTGCAGGGCGGCGGGCATGTCGCCGATCTCGTCGAGGAAGAGCGTGCCGCCATGGGCCTGCTCGACCCGGCCGATGCGCCGCTCGGTGGCACCGGTAAAGGCGCCCTTCTCATGGCCGAACAGCTCGGACTCCAGAAGGTCGGCGGGGATCGCCGCGCAGTTCACCGCCACCAGCTTGCCGCTGCGGTTCGACAGCATGTGCAGCGCGCGCGCCACCACGTCCTTGCCCGCGCCCGTCGGGCCCTGCACGACGACAGGATGCGGGTTCGGGGCGACGCGGGTGATCATCCGCTTGAGCGCCGTCATCCGCGGGCTTGCACCGACGAGGAGGTGATCGAGCCGCACATCGTCCACCATTGCAGAGCCATGCAGCATGTCGGTCCAGATCTTCGTCATCACTCACACCCTCGTCGGAACTGGTCGGGTGCCGGAATTTCGACGCCCTGCCCTCCTGCTACGGGATCGCCAGGTATACCTGAAAGCGTCCCGGCGGCGCGACGCGCGGTCCGAAGGTCGACGGGGAATTATCTTTAGTTGAATTTTGCCCCTCCAAGGGGACGCTTCGCGCCTAACGCGACACTGCCTGCCGGAAATCCGCTCGGATGCGCGCCAGCCTGTCGGCATCGCCCGACAGGGCCGCGCCGGGGCTTCGGGTGGCCTGGGCGACGGACAGCCGGGCAACGCCGGCCGCGAGATCGGGCAACGCCCCCTCGGGCACGGCCTGCATCGCGGGGGGCATGTCGCCCGCCCCGGCCCCGGCCGAGCCGGTCGCGCCATCGCCGGGCACCCGGACCAGCGGGGCCTGTGCGCCGAAACGGCGATCCCCGGCAGGGCCTGTGGCCATGTCCGACGCAGTGCCGGGGCCTGCGGCCACC
>JAOARA010000460.1 GCA_025211115.1 Roseicyclus sp.
CCCTCCAGCCGCGCGCCGGGGGGCGACAGGCCGCGCCCGCGCCAGAGCGCGTGCGCCGCCCCGGCCCGGCTGAGCGGGTGCAGCCCGTCGAGCGCCGCGACCCCCGCTTGCCAGAGCGCCGCGCGTTCGGTGAAGGCGGGACCGGGGGGCAGGGCGCTGAGGCGGTCGGGGCCGACCCCGGGCCGCCGCCCGAGGAAGGTCGCGGGATCGCGCAACGGATCGGGGCCCCCGGTCAGCCGTCGCACCGCCCAGTCGGCCCGCACGCGCAGCGGCGCATCCGCCCCGTGCGGCAGCGCGCCTGCCCGGTGCAGCGCCAGCCGCTCAGGCCCGATCCAGACGCCTTCCTGCCGCAGGAGCCCCGCGACCTCGTCGAGGATCAGCCGGTCGCGCGCGCCCTCCGGGGCGTGGTCGATCTGCACCGCGAGTCGCCCCAGCGCCTCGGCCGCCTCCGCCAGCAGCCGCGCCAGCCCGGCCTCGGCCCGCCGCCAGTCCTCCGGCGTCGCCTCGCGGTCGGGCGGCGTCCAGGGCAGGGCGAAGGGATCGGGGTGTGCCATGAGGTTCGAAATAGGCAAGGGAAAACAGGCATATCCTAACAGGACGTGCAGAAAAGGCCAGAAATGCACGTTACCCTTTCGGTGGGGGTGGGCGGGCCGTCCGGGCCGCCGATCCGGCGCGGGACGACCCGGTCCGATCCCTTGCCGTCTTCCGGGCAGCCTTGCGGGGACTGGGGACGGGAGGGGTCACCCCTGCCGGATCATCGCCAACAAACGGTCGATTGATGGCGGTTCTGAAAATTGTACACCAGAGGCCGCGCGCAGACCCGGTTCTGGCTGACAATTGAGAAGGTAAGGCAGTTGGACTATATGCAAGGCATACGTGCCAGCTGCATTGGAGGCCCGACATGCCGGAATCCACCCTGACCAGCCGGGGGCAGACCACCGTGCCCCGCGCGGTGCGCGAGGCGCTGCACCTCGGGCCGGGCGACAAGCTGCGCTACCGCATTCTCGACAATGGCGAGGTGCGGCTGCAGCGGTCGCAGCCGGTCGCCGAGCTGGCCGGGCTTCTGCACCGGCCCGGACAGGCGGCGGTCTCCCTCGAGGACATGGACCGGGCCATTGCGGCGGGGGCGCAGGCCGGGAGCCGTCGTTCGGAATGACCGGGCTCGATACGAACGTGCTGGTCCGGTTCCTCGTGCAGGATGACCCGGTGCAGGGAGAGGCAGCCCGGGCGGCGCTGGCGCAGATGAATGAGACCGCGCCCGGCTTTGTCAGTCGCGAGGTAATCGTGGAACTCGTCTGGGTGCTCGAACGGGCCTACGGGTTCGGGCGGGCGGACGTGGCGCGGGCGCTCGATGGTCTGCTCGACGCCCGTGACCTGGTGATCGAGGCGGCCGACCGGGTCGCGGTGGCGACGGAGCGCTACCGCACCGGCGGCGCGGGGTTCGCCGACCAGATGATCGCGCTGGCCGGGCAGGCGGCAGGCTGCGATGTCACGCTGACGTTCGACCGGACTGCCGGCCGGGGTCCGGGGATGCAGGTGCTGGGGACCTGACCCCTCAGCCCGCCGACCAGAGCTGGTAGAGCAGCCCCGACAGGAACGCGCCCGACAGCGACAGCGCGATGTAGAGCGCGAAGACCTCGCGCCGGGCCAGCGCCCAGACCGCCATCCGGAGGTTCGCCAAAAGGTCAGCTACTATGACCTTATGTTTCGCGCGCGAAACAATGCGACAGAAGAGCTGACCTACCTGGTCCGCCGCGCATAGCGCGCCTCGGTCTCGTAATAGGCGTCGAAGCCGATCCGCTCGCGCAGTTCGGCGAAGCCCATCAGCCCGCCGGTGTGGTCCTCGCCCGCCTTCAGCTTCGCCAGCGTGTCGACGATGGCGCGCATCGCGGCCGAAAGCGCGGCGAGCGGGTAGGCGGCGACCTTGAAGCCCAGCTCCTCCAATGCGGCGGGCGGCAGGATCGGGGTCTGGCCGCCCTCCAGCATGTTGGCGACCGAGGCGCCGGGCACCTCGGCGCAGATCGTGCGCATCTCGTCGGTGTCGAAGGGCTCCTCGACGAAGATCATCTCGGCGCCGAGCTCGGCGAAGACCTGGGCACGGGCGATCGCCTCGGCCAGCCCGTGGTCGCGGCGGGCATCGGTGCGGGCCTTGATCACGATGTCGGCGGTGCCGCGCGCCTCGACCGCGGCGCGGATGCGGTCGAAGGCCTCCTCGCGGTCGGTCACCGCCTTGCCGCGGGTATGGCCGCAGCGCTTGGGCGCGACCTGGTCCTCGATCATCACGCCGGCACAGCCCGCGCGGGCGAAGCCCTCGACGGTGCGCATCACGTTCATCGGGTTGCCGTAGCCGGTGTCGCCGTCGACCATCATCGGGATGCTGATCGCCTCGAGCACGTTGCGGGCCTGGTCGCGGACCTCGCCATAGCTCATCAGACCGAGATCGGGCGCGCCGATCCGGCTGGCCGAGGCGGCGAAGCCCGACAGGAAGGTCAGGTCGAACCCGGCCTGCTCGATCAGCCGCGCCGAGAGCGCGTCATAGCAGCAGGGCATCAGGATCAGGCCGGGCCGGGCCAGCAAGGCGCGCAGGCGGTCGGCGGCGGGATTGGGCAGGGGGGCGGTCATGTGTCGGGGGCCTCGGCATAGGGGGGCAGGGTCTTCCAGTCGGGCACGGCGCGGGCCATCCGGTCGAGCAGCCCGATCAGCGTGGCGCGCTCGGCCTCGTCGAGACAGGCGGTCATCCGTGCCTCGCCCTCGACGAAGAGTGCCATCGCGCGCCCGTAGGCGGCGCGCCCCGCCTCGGTCAGGCACAGCAGGCTGCGACGGGCGTCCTCGGGGTCGGGCGCGCGCCGGATCAGCCCCTTCTCCAGCAGGGTCGCGACGCCCCGGCTGACGGTGTTCGAAGGCTGCTCGGTGATCTCGCAGATGTCGCGCGCGTTCAGCCCGTCGCGGTAGGCGAGGCACACGAGCACCGTCCATTCCGGCCGGATCAGCCCTTCCTCGCGCTCGATCCGCCGCAGGAGCGGCTCGCGGTAGAAGATGGTCAGGAACGCCAACCGGTAGCCGACCGGAAGCGGCGTGCCGTCCAGAATGCCGATCAGTTTCATCGCGCCTCCCCGCGGCTCGAAAATATAGTTCCATATGGAGCGATCTATTGCTAGGCTTTTTGCCAAGGACCGGCGCAAGACCGGTTTCGCGATCGGCTCGGGGGAGGGAGACGATGGCATCACCGGACCGGCCATGGCGGGAGCGTCTCGAACGCGCGGTGCTGAACGTGTTCGCGGCTCTGCTGATCGGGCTGATGGCGGCAATCGCGCTGCAGGTGCTGGCCAACCTGATCGACCTCAACCCGCTCCTGCGCTTCTCCGAGCGGCTGTTCTGGCTGGGCGACGCGGTCACGCTGAACTCGCTGCTCGACCTGCAATGGCACCTGCTCGCGGTGCTGGCCTTCCTGCCGGCGGGGCTGGTGTGGCTGCGCGACGCCCATGTGCGGGTCGATTTCCTCTATGACCGGCTGCCGCCCGGGGCGCGCGACGGCATCAACATCGCGGGCAACCTGATCTTCGCCGCGCCCTTCCTCGCGATGGCGGTGCCGGGCGCGCAGCGGTTCTGGCAGCGCGCGTGGCGCGCGGACGAGGGCTCGGCCAACGGCGGGCTCAACGACCTGTGGCTGATCAAGGCGGTGCTGCCGCTGGGGCTGAGCCTGCTGGCGCTCGCGGCCCTGGTCGAGACGGTGCGCCTCCTGCGCCGGATCGCGCGATGAGCGACACCGTCCTGCCGCTGGCGATGGCCGCGCTGACGCTGGCGGGCATCCTCGCTGGCTACCGCGTCGCCTTCGTGCTGGCCGGCAGCGCCGCGCTCTTCATCCTGGTCTCGGACCTGCCGATCGCGTTCTTCAACCTGATCGTCAGCCGGATCTACGCCAACGTGCTGACCAACTGGCTGCTGGTGGCGATCCCGATGTTCATCTTCATGGGCCTGATCCTCGAGAAATCCGGGGTCGCCGAACGGGCGCTCAAGGGGGCGCAGCGGGCGCTCGGCGGCAGCGCGGCGGGGATGGGGATCGCGGTGCTGGTGATCGGCGTACTGCTCGCGGCCAGTTCCGGCGTGGTGGGGGCGAGCGTGGTGCTCCTGGCGCTGCTGGCGCTGCCGCGGATGACCGAGGTCGGCTACGACCGGCCCACCGCCGCCGGGCTGATCGCGGCGAGCGGCACACTGGCGATCCTGATCCCGCCCTCGGTCATGCTGATCATCCTCGGCGACCAGTTGCAGACCCCGGTGCCCGACATGTTCACCGGCGCGATCGGGCCGGGGCTTCTGCTGGTTCTGCTCTACGGGCTCTACGTCGCGTGGAAGGCGCGCGGCCTGCCGCGCTCGACCGCCACCGGCACGGGCGGCCTGCTGTCCGGGCTGGTCCGCACGCTGGTCGATGTCGCGCCCCTGCTGATCCTCGTGCTGTCGGTGCTGGGCTCGATCATCGCGGGGCTCGCCACGCCGACCGAGGCGAGCGGCCTCGGCGCGCTCGGCGCGATCCTCGTTACCGTGCTCTACCGCCGCTTCGATGCGGCCGTGATCCTCGAGGCGGCGCGCGACACGGTGCTGGCGACCTCGATGGTGATGATGGTCGTGGTGGGCGCCACCTGCTTCTCGGCGGTGTTCAAGGGGGTGGGCGGCGACGCGATGATCCGCGACGGGCTGGGCCTCTTCGGCGAAAGCCCCTGGGTGGTGCTGCTGGTGGTGATGGCGGCGATCTTCGTGCTGGGCTTCGTGCTCGACTGGCTGGAGATCACGCTGATCCTGATCCCGATCTTCGCGCCGGTCATCGCCGGGCTCGACTTCGGCAACGGGCTGACCGGCCAGCCGCTGCTGATCTGGTTCGGCATCCTCGTCGCGGTGAACCTGCAGACCTCGTTCCTGACCCCGCCCTTCGGTTTCGCGCTGTTCTACCTGCGCGGCGCGGCGGGCGACCGGGTCGCCACCGCCGAGATCTATCGCGGCGTGATCCCGTTCATCGCGCTGCAACTGCTGGCCCTCGGACTGCTCATGGCCTTTCCGGGGCTGATCACCGGCCCGCTCTGAGGGCCCTATTCGGGGGAGGAGACCCGCATGAAGAAGACGATCCTAGGCGCGGCGCTGGCCGTGCTGGCCGCGAGCGGCGCACAGGCCGCCGACTACAACCTGCAATCGGCCTTCGCCAAGCAGCTGCCGGTGCTCGGCCCGGGCATCGACCGCTTCGCGGCCACGGTCTCGACACTCACCAACGGCGAGATCAACTTCATCCATCTCGGCGACGGCGAGCTGTCTCCCGCCTTCGAGATCTTCGACAACGTCGGCGCGGGCGCGATCCCGGCGGGCATGAGCTTTGCCGCCTACGCGGCGGGCAAGGCTCCGGCGGCGGCGCTCTTCGGCTCGATGCCCTTCGGTCCGGACGCGATCAAGTACGTCTCCTGGGTCAACCACGGCGGCGGGCTGGAACTCTGGCGCGAGATCTACGAGCCCTTCAACGTGGTGCCGATGCCCTGCGGCGTGATCATCTCCGAGGCGGGCGGCTGGTACACCAAGGAGATCAACAGCGTCGCCGACCTGCAGGGTCTGAACATCCGCATCGGGGGCCTGGGCGGTGCAATCCTCGCCAAGCTCGGCGCCAACGCGATGAGCCTGCCCGCGGGCGAGATCTCGACCGCTCTGGAAACCGGGCGGCTGGACGCGACCGAGCTCAGCTTCCCGATGGTCGACCGGCTCCTCGGGTTCGACAAGGTCGCCAAGCACTACTACTTCCCCGGCTGGCACCAGCCCTCGGGCTTCATCGAGTTCTACATGAACAAGGACATGTGGGACGGGCTGTCGGACCAGCACCGCACCGCGATCGAAACCGCCTGCATGGACCTGAACCTGTGGACCATCGGCACCGCGGTGGTGGGCCAGCAGCAGTATCTCGACGCCTTCGCCGCCAACGGGGTCGAGATCAAGCGCTTCCCCGACGAGGTGATCGAGGCGCTGCGCGCGGCCTCGGACGAGGTCTATGCCGAGCAGTCGGCCGCCGACCCGATGTTCGCCCGCGTGGTCGAGAGCTACCGCGCCTTCAGTGCCGCCTATGACCAGTACGAAGCCCTGAACAGCCTCGACTGATCCCCAAGGACAGGTCCCGGCCCCGCGCGGGCCGGGGCCGCCCCCTGCCCATGTCCCTGACCCTGTCCGATTTCGGCAGCTACCATGCCGGCGGCGAGATCCTGCGCGTCACCGAGGGTGACCCGGTCGAGATCGCCTTCACCCGCGACGCGCGCTTCACCTACGACCCGCGCGGCCGGTTCGCGGTGAATGCGGCCTACGTGCAGTATTTCGTGCCCGCGGGCGCGCGCGACCTGCCGCCCGTGGTGCTGGTCCACGGCGGCGGCATGTGCGGCAGTTGCTGGGAGACCACGCCCGACGGCCGCCCCGGCTGGCTGCACCGGCTGCTCGACCGGGGCCGGACCGTGCATGTCGTCGACCTGCCCGAGCGCGGCCGGGCCGGGTTCGCGCCCGCGCACCTGCCGGGCGACCCGATCCTGCGCAGCCTCGAGGAGGCCTGGAGCCTGTTCCGCTTCGGCCCGCCCGAGGGGTTCGCCGCGCGACAGGCCTTCCCGCACCAGCAGTTCCCGGTCGCGCATCTCGAGGAGTTCGCCCGCCGCTTCGTGCCGCGCTGGCTCGGCACCGCCGATCTGCATCGCGCGGCGCTGCTGGCGGTGCTGGCGCGCACCGGTCCCGCGCTGGTGATCTGCCACAGCCAGGGCGGCGAGACCGCCTTCGACGCCGCCGCTGCCCGCCCCGACCTGGTGGCCGGGCTGATCGCGCTGGAACCCTCGGCCTTTCCGGAGGACCCCGCCGCGCTGGCCGCCAGCCCGCCGGTGCTGGTGCAGGGCGACCACCTCGACTGCGCGGGTCACTGGTCCGACCGCGCCGCCCGCTGGGCCGCCCTCGCCGCCGTCCTTCCCGGCGCGCGCCTGATCGACACCGCCCGCCAGATTGCCCCTGGCGGCAGCCACATGCTGATGATGGACCGCCACTCCGACGCGGTGCTGGAGGCGGCGCTGGGGTGAGGCGGGGCGGGGAGATCCCCGCCCCGCCGTCTCAGGCCGCCTGCTGCAGCGGGGCGGCCGGTTCCCAGGTCAGGCCGGGGCGGTAGCGGGCGGCGAGCTGGCCGTCCTTCAGCGTGAAGAGGTGCAGCCAGCCGTTGTCGAAGAGCGCGCGCACCGCGTCGTGGCGGGCGAGGATCTCGGCGATCGCCTCTTCCGGGGCCTCGATCATCACCGACAGGCGCAGCGGCTCGTGGGCCAGGGTCTCGCCGTCATGCACCGCCTGCCAGGGCAGGCCGGGGCGCAGGACGCCGCCGTTGCCCTGCACCACGCCGATGCCGCCGACCACGTTGTGAATGAGCTTGTTGCCGCCGCCGAAGGCCTCGGGCGCGACGCTCGAGCCGTAGTATTGCAGGCTGATCCAGCTCGCGACGACCACCGGCGCGGTCAGGATCAGCTCCAGCGTGCCGAAGCCCGCGTCCGCCTGCCAGTCGTAGCTGTGCAGGAAGGCCCGCCCGCCGAGATCGGCCCCGGCGGTGGCGGTGCGCGGCGCGGCGATGAAGGCGGCGCAGCCCGCCAGCCCCCATTCCGGCCGTACCTCGGCCCAGTTCAGCGCCCGCGCGCCGAGGCTGTCGCCGCTGGCGCCCGCGATCCGCAGCGCGCGCTCTGACCGGGCGAGCTTGCCCGCCGCGGCGAGCCAGCCCTTCACCTGCACCAGGTCGCCGGCCCGGACCCCCGGGTCGCAATCCTCGTAGAGCGTGATCGCGTCGGTGGTGGTGTCGTGCAGCCCCGCCACGAAGAGCGTGTCGGCGGGCAGGTCCACGCCGCGTGCGGCGAGACCGGCGCGCGCCTCCGGGTCGTTCAGCAGGATCGCCAGCAGCCGGGCCGAGACCTCGCCCGTGTGGCCGCCGCAGGCGCCGCAGTGATAGGCGCTCTCGTGCGGGTTGTTGGTGACCTGCGCGCCGTGGCCGAGCAGCAGCACGATCCGGCCGTGGTCCCGCGTCAGGCTCATCGCCTTCAGCACGGCGGCGGCGGTGTCGGCCTTGGCCTCAGGGTCCAGCGCCTCGGCAAAGCGCGGCGCGGGACTGGGCGCCGTCTTGCCGCCGAGGCCGAGCGCGTCCTTCACGAGTTTCGCGCCGTACATCGGCCCCGCCGCCTCGACGAAGGCGAAGGACGAGACCGCGGCCTGCCGGAACCGGCCCCAGGCGCGGGTGGCGCGGGCGGCGATCCGGGTGCTCTCCTCGGTGGCGGCATCGCCCTGCGCGGTCGAGCCGAGGCCGGGGGTCAGCAGCACCGGCAGATGCGCCTCGACCACGTCCGAACCGGGCGCGGTATGCGCCAGCGGCAGGCCGAAGAACCCGGCGAAGCCGACGGTGTCGATCTCGGGCGACTGGGCCTCCAGCGCGCGGCGGAACACCTCGGAGCGGACATCGATGCAGAAGGCCGCCTGCAGCGCGGCGCGCGGCTTTTGCGGCGCGGGGCCGGTCAGCGCGCCCGCGAGGCGGCGCTGGTGGGCGCGCTCGGCGGCCTCCTGCGCGAGGACGTCGACCACGTCGTCGGCCGAGGCCGCGACGGGCACGGCATGGGCGGCGACGGTGTCGGCCCAGGATTGGGCCACGGCGGGGGTGGCGGCGAGCAGCGCCTCCTCCCAGACCAGCCGGATCGCCAGCAGGTCGCCGAGCGTGGCGTCGGTGCCGCCCTGCAGTTCGGCCTGCCACAGGAGCCAGCGCGCATGCTGCGCCCAGCCCCCGAGATCCATCAGCAGCCGGTGGAAGGCGGTGTCGGCGGCGGCCTCGGTGATCCCCAGCCGCTCGGCGGCGCGCAGGATGGCGCGCTCGGGCGTGTCGGGCGCGGTGGCGACATGGGTGCAGAACCCGTCGAGACCGGCGATCTCCGGGGTCAGGTCATGGGTCGCCCAGGCCTGCCAGGCGGCATAGGCCGACTGCCCCGGCGTGGGGGTCCAGAGTGCCTGTCCGCGGTCGAAGTAGCCCGCGGCCCAGAGGCCGAAGGTCTTGGCGATCACCGCGGGCCAGTCGGTGCCGGTCGCCCCGGCCACGAGGTCCGCGAGCGTCGGCAGGGCCTGCGGCGGCGTCCGGTCGGTGCCAAGGGCGGCGGTCAACCCGGCCACATCGGCGGGGGCGAGGGGGCTGTCGCAGGCCGCGAGTGCCGCGCCGAGGTCATCGGCGGTGATCCGGCCCTCGGCCAGCGCGGCCCGGTAGGCGGCGCGCGGCTGGGTCAGGGCGATGCCGCCGACGCGGGCCAGCCGGGCGGCGGCGGTGGCAAGATCCTCGCCGGTCTGGCCCAGCACCGGGTTGACGGCCACGGTGGCGTCGAGCGGGAAGGCGGGCGGGATGGCGCGGACGGCGCGTTCGGCGGCACCGAGAAGGTCGGAGACCCGGGCGGGGGCGATCTGGCTGTGCTTCAGGAACATGGCTGTCTCCGTGATCTTACTGGGTCTTCGCCGCCCGGAACCCGCCGATCAGCCGGTCCAGGAGCGCGTTGAGGTAGAGGCCGTTCGCGATGTGCACGCGCAGACCGGCGGTGGCGGGGTGATGCGCCCAGAGCGGGAAGAGCGCCTGCGCGAAGGCCACGAGGCCGAACGAGCCCACCGCCAGCACGATCAGCGCCCATTCCAGCGGCCCGGCCACCGGGGCGGCGGGCAGCGACGGTCCCCAGAGTGCGGCGGCAAACAGCTGGAAGCTGAAGTAGGCCGCCGCCGCCCCGAGCGAGGCGAGCGCGGTGCGCCGGGTCAGCGCCGCGGGCGCGGCATCGGCGAGGCCCTGCGCCACCAGGTAGGCGACGCCGAAGATCAGCATCGCGCCGAGCGCCAGCGCCTGCGGGGTCTTCGGACCGGCGATCAGGCCGAAGACGGTGGCGACCGCGCCGTAGAGCACCAGCGCCAGCGCGAAGGACTTCAGCACCGCGCCGAGGTTCGGCACCGCGACCGGGCCGGGCCGCTTCAGGCTGGCGACCGCCGCGACCGCGCCGCCCGAGGCGAGGAAGGCATGCGCCTTGTAGAGCGAGTGCGCCACGATGTGCAGCAGCGCCAGCGCCCAGAGGCCGAGCCCGCATTGCAGCAGCATGAAGCCCATCTGCGCGACGGTGGACCAGGCGAGCGCGGTCTTGATCGCGCTTTGGGTCAGCATGACGACCGCCCCGAAGAGCGCGGTCAGCCCGCCCAGCACCACCAGCGCGCCCATCGCGCCGGGGCTGGACTGGACCAGCTCGGCCAGCCGGATCACCAGCACGCCGCCGCCGTTGATGATGCCCGCGTGCAGCAGGGCCGAGACCGGGGTCGGGGCCTCCATCACCTCGGTCAGCCAGCCGTGCAGCGGGAAGGCGGCGGTCTTCAGCGCGGCCGCCAGCACGATCAGCGCGACGGCGAGCTTCACGGCGGGCCCGGAGGCCGCAGCCGCGGCGGGCACCAGCGCCGCGATGTCGACGGTGCCGGTGGCCGAGACCAGCAGCAGGGTCGCCAGCACCAGCGCCGCGTCGCCCGCGTGCCAGACCAGCGCGAACTTGGTCGCGGCGCGCTGCGCCTCGGCCCGCTCGGGGTAGAACAGCAGGAGCTGCCGCAGCCCCAGCCCGATCGCGGCGAAACCGGCGATCAGCACCGGCAGGCTGCCGGCCTGCACCAGCACCAGCACGGCGGCGAGCGTGGCCAGCATCAGCCCGTGGAACGCGCCCTCGCGCGCCTCGCCGTCGAGGTAGGTCCGCGAGTAGCGCATCACGATCCAGCCGACGAAGCCGACGAGCAGCGCCATCGTCGCGCTGACCGCGTCGAGCCGCAGGATCAGCGCCCCGCTGCCGAGGCTGACCGGACCGGCCAGCAGCAGCTGCCCTACCCCGAGCGCGCCGAGCGCCAGCGCGCCGAGGGCGGCCAGTTCCGACAGGCGCGGCAGGGCGCCGGGGCGGCGGCCGGGCGACCGCGCGGCAAGCGCCGCGACGGCGAGCAGCAGGAGGGGCGCGAGGGCGGTCAGCGGCAGGGCGGTGAGGATCGTCATGTCGGCTCCGGGGGCTGAAATCGGGGGTTTCGGAGCAGATAGAGGGATGCGGCCTCGCAGAAAATTACATATATTCTCGCAAAACGTTCTGTTTGGTAGAAGTATATGTCCATTCTCAACCTGCATCACCTGCGGCTCTTCCGGGCGGTGGCGCGCGACGGCACGCTGACCGGGGCCGCGCGCGGGCTGAACCTGTCGCAATCGGCGCTCTCGACCCAGATCAAGGCGCTGGAGGCGGCGCTCGGGCACGACCTCTTCGAGCGGCGCGGGCGCGGGCTGGTGCTGACCGAGGCCGGGCGCATCGCGCTCGACCATGCCGAGGCGATCTTCCGCGCCGCCGAGGACCTGACCGCCACCCTGCGGCAGGGGGCGACGGCGCGCCGGGCGCTGCGGGTTGGCGCGCTGGCGACGCTGTCGCGCAACTTCCAGATCGGGTTCCTGGAGCCGGTGCTGGGCCGGGCGGATGTCGAGGTGGTGCTGCGCTCGGGCGCGCAGGCCGAGCTTCTGCGCGCGCTCGAGGCGCTGGCGCTCGACGTGGTGCTGACGAACCTCGTGCCCGCCCGCGACGCCGCCAGCCCCTACCGGGTGCATGCGCTCTCCGAGCAGCCGGTCAGCCTGATCGGCACCGCCGCCCATGCCGCGCTGGCCGCCCGCCCGCTGGCCGAGGTGCTGGCGACCGAGCCGCTGGTGCTGCCGACGCCCGAGTCGGCCCTGCGCGCGGGGTTCGACGCGCTGGCCGACCGGCTGGCCGTCAGCCCGCGCCTGGCGGCCGAGGCCGACGACATGGCGATGCTGCGCCTTCTCGCCCGCGCCGCGGCGGGGCTGGCGGTGCTGCCGCCCATCGTGGTGCGCGACGAGCTGGCGGCGGGCACGCTGGTCGAGATCCACCGCCTCGACGACATCACCGAGGGCTTCTACGCCGTCACCCTCCACCGCCGCTTCCCGAACCCGCTGGTGGGCGAGTTGCTGGACGTGGCGCGAGGGGCGTGAGGCGCGACCCGATTTCGGTTAAGTGATGATCCGGGCTCGAAGCTGGAGGACGCCCATGCAGATGAACGTGTCCGAGGCGAAGGCCCGGCTGTCGGAACTCCTCGCCGCTGCCGAGCGCGGCGAGGAGGTGATCATCGCGCGCGGCGGCCATCCGGTGGTCCGGCTGGTGCCGGTCGCGGTCCCGGCGGGGTTCCGGATCGGCCTGGCGGACGGGGCGGCCGGACCGCTGCCCGATTTCCTTGTGCCCTTGTCGGAGGATGATCGGGCACGGTGGGGGTGAGGGCAGCGGATCTACCAGGCCGGGACCGTGCCTCAGCCCGCCCTCAGCCGGGTGGCGGTCAGGGCGCTGGTGACGAGCAGGACCGTTGCCGTCGACAGCATCAGCGGCAGTCCCCCCGCCTGGTAGGTCAGGCCCGACAGCAGCGTGCCGAGCAGGCGGCCCGCGGCGTTGGCCATGTAGTAGAAGCCCACGTCCATCGTCACCCTTTCCGATTTGGTGAAGGCGAGGATCAGGTAGGAATGCAATGAGGAATTGATTGCAAAGATCGCTCCGAACACAAGCAGACCAATGACAAGTGTGGTGGTCAGCCATGTCTCTGGCCCCGAGGATGTCAGCACCGCCACGGTCAGCGCGGCGGGGACACAGAACAGCGCCGCGGCCCAATTGCGGGCTGCGCGGATC
>JAOARA010000461.1 GCA_025211115.1 Roseicyclus sp.
GTTCCAGATCTCGATGAACCGGTCGCCGTCCTCCTCGGGGCTGCCGGGCGGGCCGCCCCAGATGTGGTCGCCGTGGTCGTAGAAGATCTCGGTGCAGGGGCCGCAGGGGCCGGTCGGGCCCATCTGCCAGAAATTGTCCGAGGTGGCGATGCGGATGATCCGGTCTTCGGGCACGCCGACCTTCTTCCAGATCTCGAAGGCCTCGTCGTCGGTGTGGTAAACCGTGGTCAGCAGGCGGCTTGCGTCGATCCCGAAATCCTTGGTGATCAGCTCCCAGGCAAAGGGGATCGCCTCGGTCTTGAAGTAATCGCCGAAGCTGAAATTCCCCAGCATCTCGAAGAAGGTATGGTGCCGCGCCGTGTAACCCACGTTGTCGAGGTCATTGTGCTTGCCGCCCGCCCGCACGCATTTCTGGCTGGTCGTGGCGCGCGTGTAATCGCGGTGCTCGACGCCGAGGAACAGGTTCTTGAACTGCACCATCCCCGAGTTGGTGAACATCAGCGTCGGATCGTTGCGCGGCACCAGCGGGCTGGAGGCCACGATCTCGTGATCGTTGCGCTTGAAGTAATCGAGGAAGGTGGAGCGGATATCGTTGAGGCTGGCCATCGGTCTCGGGTCTCGCGCGGGGCTGGGAACGGGTCGGCTTTCGCATCTATCCCGCTGCCCGGCCCCTGTCCACAGGCGCGCGCACCCCGCATCACAAAACCACGCGAAAAGGCGGCAATCTCACGAGAAAAGGCGGCCCGTCGGCCGCCTTTTCCCGGAGTATTCTCCGCCCCGGCGTCCCGGTGCGTGGGCCGTTTCTGCAGTCGGCCGTCTGCGTTCCGAAAGGGGCGGTGCCCTCAGTCGTCGACCATGTCCATCGGGCCGTCGTCGTCCCCCGCGCCCATGTCGAAGTCGAGCCCATGCGCGCCGCGGATCTTGTCCTCGATCTCGAGCGCCACGGCAGGGTTGTCCTTGAGGAAGGTCTTGGCGTTCTCGCGCCCCTGACCGATCCGCTCGTCGCCGTAGGAATACCACGAGCCCGATTTCTCGACGATCCCGGCCTTCACGCCCATGTCGATCAGCTCCCCGGTCTTGGAGATGCCTTCGCCATACATGATGTCGAACTCGACCTGCTTGAAGGGCGGGGCCACCTTGTTCTTCACCACTTTCACGCGGGTCGAGTTGCCCACGACCTCGTCGCGGTCCTTGATCGAGCCGATGCGGCGGATGTCGAGACGGACGGAGGAATAGAACTTAAGCGCGTTGCCGCCCGTCGTCGTCTCGGGGCTGCCGAACATGACGCCGATCTTCATGCGGATCTGGTTGATGAAGATCACCATGCAGTTCGAGCGCGAGATCGAGCCGGTCAGCTTGCGCATCGCCTGGCTCATCAGGCGGGCATGCACGCCCACCGACGAATCGCCCATGTCGCCCTCGAGCTCGGATTTCGGCGTCAGCGCCGCGACCGAGTCGACCACGACAAGGCTGACCGCGCCCGAGCGCACCAGCGTGTCGGTGATCTCCAGCGCCTGTTCACCCGTGTCGGGCTGCGAGATCAGCAGCTCGTCGAGGTTCACGCCCAGCTTCTTGGCGTATTGCGGGTCGAGCGCGTGTTCCGCATCGACGAAGGCGCAGACGCCGCCCTTTTTCTGTTCCTCGGCCACGACATGCAGCGTCAGCGTCGTCTTGCCCGAGCTTTCCGGCCCGTAGATCTCGATGATGCGGCCCTTGGGCAGCCCGCCGATCCCCAGCGCGATGTCGAGTCCGAGCGAGCCGGTCGAGGTCGCCTCGATGTCGCGGAAGGCGTTCTCGCCGCCCAGTTTCATGATGGAGCCCTTGCCGAACTGGCGTTCGATCTGGGCCAGCGCACTGTCGAGCGCCTTTTGCTTGTCGGCCTGTTTGCGGTCGGTCATGTCGAGAAGAGTTGCCGTTGCCATTGCTGTGGTCCTCCTTGTGACACGTCGCCGGGGGCGCGGCAACGGAATGCTCTTGTTCACCACTTGTTCTGCGTTCCTTTTGCAAACAAAACGGGAACATGGCAAGTGATTTCTTGTCATCCGGCAGGATTGCCGAAAAGGATTAAGCAAGGGTTTACGAGTTCGGGGCGAGGTCGCTGATGTTGGTTTTCTGGAAAGCGCGGCTGGTCGTGCTGGCGGTACCCAAGACGGGAACCACCGCGCTCGAGGCGGCGCTGGCGCCCCATGCGGATGCGCTGATCCGCAATCCGCCCGAGAAAAAGCACGTCACGGCAAGGCGTTACCGCAACCAGCTGGCCCCGTTCCTCGAGAACCGGGGCAATCGCCCGCTGGAGCTGATGGCCGTGATCCGCGAGCCGCGCGACTGGTTGGGCAGCTGGTATCGCTACCGCGCGCGCGACCAGATCGCGGGCACGCCCGCCTCCACCGCGGGGCTGTCCTTCGACCGGTTCGTCGAGGGCTGGCTGAGCACGCCCGAACCCAAGTTCGCCCGCGTCGGGCGGCAATCGCGCTTCGTCGCGGACGAGGACGGCGCGGTGATCGTCGACCACCTGTTCCGCTACGAGGCGCTGGAGGAGGCCGTGGCCTTCCTGCAGGACAGGCTGGGCCGCCGCATCGACCTGCCCCGGCGCAATGTCTCGCCGCCTGCCGCGCTGTCGCTCGATCCCGCGCTCGAGACACGTCTGCGGCGCGAGGCGGCGGCGGATTTCGACCTCTGGGCCTCGCTGGGCGGGGCCGGGGCGGTCAGTGCAACTGGCGCTGCACCGTCTCGGTCAGGTCGGTAAGCGAGAAGGGCTTGGGCAGGAAGACGGAATTCGGAATGCTCATCGACCCGTCGCCCAGCTGTTCCTCGGCATAGCCCGAGACGAAGACGACCTTCACCTCGGGCCGGCGCTCCAGCGCCGCGCGCACCCAGGTCGGCCCGTCCATGCCCGGCATCACGACATCGGTGACGAAAAGATCGACCTTCAGCGTCTCGTCGCGCAGCGTCTCGAGCGCCTCTTCGGCCGATCCGGCCTCGATCACGGTATGGCCGCGCAGCCGCAGCGCGCGCGAGGCGAAGGCGCGCACGGGGGCTTCGTCCTCGACCAGCAGAACCGTGGCCGTGCCGCGCGGCGCGCTGGCCCGTCCGCCGGGCGGGCGGGACGGGTCCGTCGCCGCCGCGGCCGGCGCGGGGGCGGGCAATTCGGCGGGCGGATCGTGGACCGGGCAATAGATGGTAAAGGTGCTGCCCACCTCGACCACGCTGTCGACGAAGATGTAGCCCCCCGTCTGCTTGACGATGCCATAGGCCATCGACAGGCCCAGCCCCGTCCCCTCGCCCGCGCGCTTGGTGGTCCAGAACGGCTCGAAGATGCGGGTCAGCTTGTCGGGCGGGATGCCATGGCCCTGGTCGCGGACGAGGATCGTGACGTAGCGACCCACCGG
Organism: Roseicyclus sp.; assembly: GCA_025211115.1. GTDB lineage: Bacteria > Pseudomonadota > Alphaproteobacteria > Rhodobacterales > Rhodobacteraceae > Roseicyclus. Next base: position 3,390 of record JAOARA010000461.1, read on the forward strand.
CACCTCGGCCCGGTCGCGGTGCAGCGGCTGCGTCAGCTCGACCAGCCTTGTCTCCACCCGGATCTCGCCGCCCGCCGGCATCGCGTCGCGCGCGTTGACGACAAGGTTCATGATCACCTGGTCGAGCTGCCGCCGGTCGGCGCGGATCGGCAGAAGCGCCGGATCATGGCTGAGCGTGAGGGTGATCTTCTCGCCCACCAGCCGGTTGAGCAGATGCACCAGCTCGCCCATCGTGTCGCGCAGGTCGATCGTCTCGGGCTCCAGGGTCTGCTTGCGCGAGAAGGCCAGCAACTGCCCCACCAGCGCCGCCGCGCGGTTGGCGTTCTGGTTGATCTGCACGAGATCCGCGTAATCCGGGTCTCCGGGGTCATGGCGCAGCATCAACAGGTCGCAATGGCCCGAGATCGCGGTCAGCAGGTTGTTGAAATCATGCGCGACGCCCCCGGCAAGCTCGCCGATCGCCTGCATCTTCTGGCTCTGGACGAATTGCCGCTCCATCGTCTTCAGCTCGGTCGCGTCATGCAGCACCGCCAGCAGCGAGGGGCCCGTGGCATCCGTGATCCGGCTCAGCGTCACCTGCAGGAACTGCTCGGCATCCTTGCGGCGGGCGCGCACCACCTCGGAGCGGTTGGGCATCCGCCCCGCCAGCGTGTCCATCGCCCAGTCGTTCACCGGGCGGCCCAGCCCCTCGACCAGCGCCGACAGCGGCGCGCCCGTGGCAGGCGCATGGCCCAGCAGGCGCTGCGCATGCAGGTTCGCCGCCAAAAGGCAGCCGTCGGCCCCGATGTGCAGCAGCGCGACCGGCAGCGCCTCGAAGGCGCGCGCGGCGACCGAGGCGGCGGGCGGCTCCGCAAGCCCCGGAACGGCATAGATCTCGCGGCGTCCATCGGCGGCGGGCACGATGACCGGGATCACCTCGATCGGGCCGTCGGCGGCCATCAGCCGCCCGCGCTGCCCCGGCACCGGCGGCATGTCGCCAAAGACATCGGCCAGCGCGGTGGGGCGGCGGCCCAGAACCTCGCGCATCGCCGCGTTCATCGACAGGATCGTGTCCGAGGGGCTGACCACCATCATCGGAAGGCCGATCCCCTCGCCGGTGTGATGCGCGGCCGTGCCGGCCTGCTCGTCCAGCCGCCACAGCACGCCCGCGCCCAGCCGATACGCGGTGAGTTTCACCGCCCCGCGCGGCGTGATCACCGTTTCGACCGCCACCTCGCGCCGGGCGAGCGCAGCGGCGTGGCGGAACACCACGGCGGTGGAATTGGGCAAAAGCCCCGAAAGCGCCCGCGTCATCGACTGCCCGCGCGGATCGCCGAAGCGGCGGAGCGCGGCCGGGTTGGCGGAGATGATCGCCCCGTCCGGCCCCGAGCAGAACCACGGCGCGGGATCCTGCACCATCATCGCCAGCGCGCCCCGCGCCTGCCGTTCGACGCGTCGTCGGCGCAGCAGGTCGCGCAGGGTCAGCACGGCACCGGCCGAGAAACAGCCCGCCGCGACCGAAACCGTGACCAGCCCCCAGCCGTCGCGCGGCAGCATCAGCCCGGCGAGGATCGCCAGAACACCAAGGCCCAGCAACACGATCGCCTGCGTCGGCATTCCGCCGCCCGTCAGCCCGCGCCCGCCGACCTCTGCCTCCTGTGACACCGTTACCCCTCCAGACCGCGCGGGAACGTCCCGGCGGCCCTTACTCGCACGCAATCGTTAAGCGAAGCTTAAGCGAGGCACGGCCTTCGGCAAAGCCTTCTCAGCGCGGGGCGAACACGGCGTGAAAGAACCCGTCCGATGCCGCAAGCGGCGTATCGGCCCGCGCCTGAAGACAGGTCCAGCCGGGATGCGACGCAAGGAACCGGTCCACCTGCGCCTCGTTCTCCGACGCGAAAAGCGAGCAGGTCATGTAGACCAGCCGCCCGCCGGGCGCGACGAGGGCGGCGGCCTCGGCGAGGATGCCCGCCTGAAGCGCCTCCAGCTCGGCCAGGCGTTCGGGCGTCAGCCGCCATTTCGCCTCCGGGTCGCGCCGCCAGGTGCCCGAGCCGGAACAGGGCACGTCGCACAGCACCGCGTCGAAGGGCGCGGCCCCCCGCAGATCGCCATGCGCCAGCTGCCGGATCGTCACCCCCGCCCGCGCCGCGCGCGCAGGCAGGTCGCGCATCCGCGCGGGGCTTGCGTCATGGGCAAGAACGGCGGCCTCGCCCAGTGCCGCGATGGCAAGGGCCTTGCCGCCGCCGCCCGCGCAATAATCGAGGATGCGGCCCGCCGCGGGCCAGTCCACCGCCTCGACCGCGCGTTGCGCGGACAGGTCCTGCACCTCGACCCAACCGTCGAGATAGGCGGCGGAGGATTTGACCCGCCGCGCCCCCGATGTGACCTCGAGCGCCCGCGCGCCGCGGTCATCGGCCTGCGCCGCAATCCCGTCCTCGGCCAGCCGCGCGATGGCCGCCTCGCGCGTGGCGCGGCGCGTGTTGACGCGCAGCCAGACCGGCGCGCGGTGGCGCATCGCCTCGAGCAGCGCCTCGAGCCGGTCCCCGGCCCGCTCCGCCAGCGCGGGGCGCATCCAGTCGGGGACATCGACCTCGGGGCCGGGCATGGGCAGGTCGTGCGACGCCTCGGCCCCGGTCAGCGGGGCGGGGGCATGGCCCTCGCCGGTGAAAACCGTGGCCGGGTCCGCGCCCTGCAGGCGCATCAGCCCGATCAGCAGCGCCCGGCCCGTCCCGCCGCCGCCAAGCGCCGCGCAGCTGCCGTGGCAGCGCAGCACGTCATAGACATGGTCGCGCACCGCCGCGCGGTCGCCCGAGCCCGCGTAGCGCGCGCCACGTGCCCAGTTGGTCAGCGCCTGTTCGACGGGCTGGCCGCCCGCCCATGCATCCAGCACGCCGATGGCGGCCGAGACACGCGCGGCCGGGGTCACGGCATCACCTCAAGATCGGCCTGCAACCGCCTCATCCCATGCGATAATTCGGGCTTTCGCGGGTGATCTGCACGTCATGGACATGGCTTTCCTTCAGCCCCGCCCCGGTGATCCGCACGAAGCGGCAGTTCGACCGCATCTCTTCCACGGTGGCGCAGCCGGTGTAGCCCATCGCGGCCCGCAAGCCGCCGATCAGCTGGTGAACGACCGTGCCCGCCGGGCCCTTGTAGGGCACCTGCCCCTCGACGCCCTCGGGCACCAGCTTGTCGCTGGCCGCATCCTTCTGGAAATACCGGTCCGCCGAGCCGCGCGCCATCGCGCCAAGGCTGCCCATCCCGCGGTAGCTCTTGAAGCTGCGCCCCTGGTAAAGGATCACCTCGCCCGGCGCCTCGTCGGTGCCCGCGATCATGCTGCCGACCATGGCGCAATGCGCACCCGCGGCAATCGCCTTGGCGAAATCGCCCGACATCTTGATGCCGCCATCGGCGATGATCGGCGTGTCGGTCTCGGCGGCGGCGGCGGCGCAATCCATGATCGCGGTCAGCTGCGGCACGCCCACGCCCGCCACGACCCGCGTCGTGCAGATCGAGCCCGGCCCGATGCCGACCTTGATCGCATCCGCACCGGCCCCGATCAGCGCGCGCGTCGCCTCGGCGGTGGCGACATTGCCCGCGACGACCTGCACGGCGTTCGACAGGCTTTTCACCCGTTCCACGGCCCGCGCCACGCCCTCGGAATGGCCGTGCGCCGTGTCGATCACGATCAGGTCGCAGCCCGCGTCGATCAACGCCGAGGACCGCTCGAAGCCCGCATCGCCCACCGTGGTGGCCGCGGCCACGCGCAGCCGGCCCAGCTCGTCCTTGCAGGCGTTGGGGTTGACCACCGCGCGCTCGGTGTCCTTCAGCGTCAGCAGGCCGGTCAGCTTGCCCGAGGCATCCGTGACCAAAAGCTTCTCGATCCGCCGCGCCTTCATCAGGCTGATCGCCTCGGCCCGGTCGGCGGGCTCGCGCAGGATGGCGAGGTTCTCGGAGGTCATCATCACCCGCACCGGCGTGTCGTCGGCCTGCGCAAAGCGCATGTCGCGGTTGGTCACGATCCCCAGAACCCGGCGCTGGTCATCGACCACCGGAAAGCCCGAAAAGCCGTAACGCTCGGTCAGCGCGCGGGCGTCGGCCAGCGTCTGATCGGGGGTCAGCGTGATCGGGTTGTAGACGATCCCGCTCTCGAAGCGTTTCACGCGCCGCACCTCGCGGGCCTGCTCCTCGACGGTCAGGTTGCGATGGATCACGCCCATGCCGCCGGCCTGCGCCATGGCGATGGCCATGCGCGCCTCGGTCACCGTGTCCATGGCGGAGCTGAGCAGCGGAATGTTGAGCGTGATCGCCTTGGTCACGCGGGTGCGGGTATCGGCATCCGACGGCAAGACAGAGCTTGCGCCGGGAACCAGCAAAACATCGTCGAAGGTCAGGGCCTCGCGAATCTCCATCGGGATCTCCTCGGATCGGGGATTGCGTTGCGCGTGCCCTATCCCATGGGTCGGCCCCAAAGGAAAGCCCGAAATCTGGGGTCAGCCGCGAAAGCCCGTCGCAACCACGAATTTCTCGGAACTGTCCGACCGGCTGGCGGGCGGTTTCACGTTCGCCACCTTGTCGAACCGCTGTTTCAGCAGCGTCTGAAGCCCGGTCTCGGCCCCACCCGCCAGAACCTTGGCGACAAAGGTGCCGCCCGGCTCCAGCACGTCGAAGGCCAGCTCGGCCGCCGCCTCGCACAGCGCCACGATGCGCAGATGGTCGGTCTGCTTGTGCCCCGACGAGGCCGCGGCCATGTCGCTCATCACCACGTCGGCGCGCCCGCCGAGCCACTCTTTCACCTTGGCGTCTGCGCCATCCTCCATGAAGTCGAGCACATGCAGCTCGACCCCCGCGATCGGCTCCACCTCCTGCAGGTCGACGCCGATGATCCGGCCCACCGCCTTGCCCGATTTCTCGCCCAAGGCGTTGATCCGCGGCACCGCGACCTGGCACCAGCCGCCCGGCGCGCAGCCAAGATCGACCACCCGCGCGCCGGGCACGAGGAAGCGATACTTGTCGTCCAGCTCCATGATCTTGAAGGCCGCGCGCCCGCGATAGCCCTCGCGCTTGGCGCGCTGGACATAGGGGTCGTTCAGCTGCCGTTCCAGCCAGCGCGTCGAGGACAGCTTGCGCCCCCGCGCGGATTTGACCCGCGTGCGCAGCTCGCGCTGGCCGCGTCCGCTCGTGTTGGTTCCGCCCGGCGTCTTCGCCATCTGTTCCTCATCCCCGGCCTGTTGGGTTTCACGTCACCCGAACCCATGCATGTCCGGGGGCCGTCATACTGCCCGAGGCGCACGCGCTCCGGTAGGGGTCTTTTGCCCCAGCCCTATTCGGCGGCCTGAACCTCGGCGGCGCGGGCGGCCTCAAGCTCTTCGGCCTTCTTCTCGACCTGCTCGACGATGTGGTCGATCATCTGGTCGTTGGACATCTTGTGGCTCTGCTTGCCCGCAAGATAGACCATCCCCGACCCGGCCCCGCCGCCGGTGAAACCCACGTCGGTCATCAGCGCCTCGCCCGGCCCGTTCACCACGCAGCCGATGATGCTCAGGCTCATCGGCGTCTTGATATGCTCCAGCCGCTTCTCCAGCGCCTCGACCGTCTTGATCACGTCGAACCCCTGCCGCGCGCAGGACGGGCAGGAGATGATGTTGACCCCGCGATGCCGCAGCCCCAGCGATTTCAGGATCTCGAAGCCGATCTTCACCTCTTCGACCGGATCGGCGCTGAGGCTCACGCGCATCGTGTCGCCCAGCCCCATCCACAACAGGTTGCCCAGTCCGATCGCCGATTTCACCGTGCCGCCGACAAAGCCGCCCGCCTCGGTGATGCCGAGGTGAAACGGCGCTTCGGTCTGCTCGGCCAACTGGCTGTAGGCGGCCATGGTCATGAAGACATCGGAGGCCTTCATCGAGATCTTGAAATTCAGGAAATCGTTGTCTTCCAGGATCTTGATGTGATCCATCCCGCTTTCGACCATCGCGTCCGGGCAGGGCTCGCCGTATTTCTCGAGCAGGTGCTTCTCCAGCGACCCCGCGTTGACCCCGATGCGGATCGAACAGCCATGGTCGCGGGCAGCCTTGATCACCTCGCGCACGCGGTCCTGGCTGCCGATGTTGCCGGGGTTGATCCGCAGACAGGCGGCCCCCGCCTCGGCGGCCTCGATGGCGCGCTTGTAGTGGAAATGGATGTCGGCCACGAGCGGCACCGGGCTTTCGCGCACGATCTCCTTCATCGCCTTGGCGCTCGCCTCGTCGGGGACCGAGACCCGCACGATATCCGCCCCCGCCTCGGCGCAACGCTGCACCTGCTCGACCGTGGCCTTGACATCGGTCGTCAGCGTGTTGGTCATGGTCTGCACCGTGATCGGTGCGTCACCGCCGACCGGCACCGGGCCGACATGGATCTGGCGGCTCTTGCGGCGGTCGATGTTGCGCCACGGGCGAACGGGATTGTGGGACATGAGCAGGCCTTCTGTGGTCGTCGCAGGTGGTTTCAACCCAAGATAGACCTGTCAGGCGCGCTGGACAACGGGGCGCGCCGCGCCCGCGTTATTGCGCCTCGCCCACACCGAGGACGAGGGCCGCGACCTCGGGCAGATCGGGGTCCGCACCGGCATCGGCCATGGCGAAATTCGCGCTGATCGCATCCGCGCTCAGTTCCACGTTGCGCGCGATGGTGGCACCCGGTCCCGCGGGGCCCATGGTGACGCCGTTCACGACGAAATAGATCGAACCCGCATTGCCCGAGCGCAGCACCGGCGCGGCATCGGCCTCGGCCACCGTGTAGCTGTCGCCGCGGTTCAGCGTGCCTTCGAACAGCGTCGCGCCCGAGGCGGAACTGACCCTGATCCAGGACGGGCGGACCGCGAAGATCACCAGCTCGTCGCTCGGCGCGGCCTGCGTGACCTGCACCACCGGCGCGGTCTCCTCGGCCGCGGCACCGGTCGGGGCGGCCTCGGCCACGCCCGCCAGCCGCTGCGGCGTGGCGGCGCGGCCCGCGGCGCTCTGCAACCCGCCCAGCGTGCCCACCTCGTCGGGGTCCAGCGTCGCCAGCGCCTCGTCACGCGGGGTCAGCACCGGGGTGTCCAGCGCCTGCGGGCGATAGAGCCGCTCCATCCGTTCCGCCGAGGGCAGCGCGATGTCGAACTCCTGCCCGGCGGCAAAGGCCCCGTCCGTCGCACCAGCAAGCGGATCGAGCTGCGCCAGCGGGATCGGGGCCTCGTCGACCGGGGCGATCTGCAGGCGCTGGATGTCATGCAGCACCGCCCAGGCACCGTAGCCCAGCCCCACGACCAACGCGACCAGCACCGCAACCGATCCCAGCGCACCCGGCTCGATCCCCGAGAACAGGCCCGGCCGTTCGGGCGCGAAACTGATCCGCGTGCCCTGCATCACCTCGTTGGGGTCAAGCCGCCCCTGCGGCGCGGAGGCCAGCGACCGCTTGGCCGACTGCGCCTGGCTGGCGCCGACGCCATGCACGCCGAAAAACCCGGTTTCCTCGCAGAAGCGGCGAAAGGTCCATTCGGGGTCGATGCCGAGGTGGCGCGCGTAGGACCGCACGTAGCCCGCGATGAACCCCTGCGAGGCGAAGGCACCCACGTCGCCATTCTCGATGGCCGCGATATAGGAGGCGCGGATCTTCAGGTCGCGTTCCACGTCGAGCAGGGATTTGCCCTGCGTCGCCCGCTCGCCGCGCAACAGGTCGCCCAGCGGAACGTCGGTCACGTCATAGCCGTCGAAC